>JBARUM010000173.1:0-2330 GCA_049645725.1 Maribacter sp. | reverse complement strand
GTATAAAATTATGTTCAAAAATAATCGATTTTAATCAAATCGCCACATATTCATTTTTAACAAAAATTTAATTTACAAAGAATTCAAAAAAACAAAAAATAAATATACATTTGTATATACAATTATTGTAACAACATGAATGTTGAAAAAATCATAAAAACAAATAAAGATATTCCCTTACATAGAAGGACTATTATTCATTTGTCCTTGGTTTGCAATAAAATTGATGAGGAAGTATCTATTGTTTTAAAACCATTTGACATTTCAATTCAACAATTTAACGTCCTACGTATTTTAAGGGGACAGCAGGGGAAACCGGCAAATCTTTCTACCATTAACGAGCGAATGGTCACAAAGAGTAGTAACACCACGCGATTAGTCGACAAATTGTTACTTAAGGCCTATGTAAAAAGAGATGTTTGCGAATATAACAGGCGAAAGGTTGAAATTGGTATTACACAAAAAGGATTAAATTTTTTGGATCGCATAGACGGCTTACTATTTGAAACAGAAGAACAAGTTCTAGGTAATTTTTCAAAAACAGAACTTTTGCAGTTGAATAAACTATTAGATAAATTTTAAAATAGCGAATGAATAAAATAATTGATAAGTTAAACTGGCGATATGCCACCAAAAAATTTGATAGCTCTAGGAAAATCAGTAAAGATAACTTGGATACTTTATTAGAAGCTATAAGATTAAGTGCTTCCTCTTATGGTTTGCAACCTTATCATATACTTGTTGTAGACAATGAAGATTTAAGGGAAAAGTTAAGACCTGTATCTTGGGGGCAATCACAAATTACCGATGCATCTCATTTAATTGTTTTTACCAATAAAACTACTTTCGATGAAGATTTGGTAGATAATTATCTCGATAATGTAAGTGAGACGAGAGGAGTTTCTAAAAAAGATTTAAAAGTATATTCTGACTTTATGAAGTCCAACCTGATGCGACTTAGTGATGCCGAAAAAGAATTATGGACCGCAAAGCAAGTATACTTGGCGGTAGGAAACTTAATGACAGTGGCGGCAGAGCTAAACATAGATAGTTGCCCAATGGAAGGATTTGAAGCTGCACAATACAACAAAATTTTGGATTTAGAAGCCAAAGATCTGAATGCAACTATTGTTTTGGCAGTTGGTTACCGTGCACAAGAAGACGAAACTCAACATTACGCAAAAGTTCGCAAATCGACTAAAGAATTATTCACACATATATAAATAAACAATAAACACTTTAAATTAAAAAAATGAAAAAGACAATTTTAAGTATCGCTTTGGCAGTAATTTTTGGATTTTCTGCATCCGCAACAACTCCCATTGACGGGGAGAAAAAACAAATAAATGTGAGTGAGAGTACTGTAACTTGGAAAGGTTATAAGGTTACGGGATCTCATGAAGGAACTATCGCCTTAAAATCGGGCCACCTAGAAATGGAAGGTAATAAACTTACCGGAGGAGAATTCATCGTAGATATGACAACCATTGCCAATTCAGACTTAGATGCTGATTCTAAAGGTAAATTGGAGGGCCATTTAAAATCCGATGATTTTTTCGGTGTAGCAAAACACCCTACCGCGAAATTGGTCTTTAAAACTGTAAAACCGTTAAATAAGAGTTCATATACCGTAACGGGAGATTTGACCATTAAAGGTATTACAAAACCAATCACCTTGGTTGTTTCCATGTACGAAAACAAGGCAACAGCTACTTTAAAGGTGGATAGGGCTAAATATGATGTTAGATACGGTTCTGGTAGCTTCTTTGACGATTTAGGAGATAAGGCTATCTATGACGAATTTGATTTGGTAGCAGACTTACAATTGTAGATAAACTTGACCTCGCAAGTTGATCCCGCTTTTATTGTTATAAAAGCGGGATTTTTTATTAGGTACTTATTGGGTATTAAAAAAATCATTTCTATATTTGAATTCTAATGCAGAATAGAAAAGTAAATACATGGTGGTGGAACAACTTACGAACGTCGTGAGCTAAGCACCCTTGTAGTTAAACTATAGAAAAGCTTGTCATCACGACAAGCTTTTTTCATTTTATATGATTTAGTATGATATTTAATTTAAAAACGCATTACAAAAAAATACTAGCGGATACTATAACACCTGTTAGTGTTTATTTGAAAATAAGGGATAGGTTTCCTAATAGCATTCTATTGGAAAGTAGTGACTATCATGCCAATGACAACAGTTTTTCCTATATCTGTTGTAACCCCATCGCCGCTATAAAAGCAGAAAACGAAACAATTCTGCAACAGTTTCCCGATGGCTCTAGCAATGAATTAAAAATTGATTCTAGCACGGACGTGGTCAA
>JBARUM010000172.1:0-2938 GCA_049645725.1 Maribacter sp. | reverse complement strand
CAGGTATTGGCATCCAATTCGTTGTCACAGAAATGTAGAACTTCTGGTGCATCATGAAAAGCATATTCCAAGTGTTTGTCCAAATAATCTCCCCACATATTTCTGGCAGAAGCATTTTCCATAGAATGGTATGTTCAATTAATATATTCCAATTTTGGAATCGCAATAAAGGGAATGATCAATAAAGTAAATAATTTTATCGTTACTTTCTTTACACTTCCCGATATGTGACCCCTTTTTAAGAAAATTTACCCGTTTTAAGCTGTTCAGCGGCATGATTAGCAGCTCTAGCCGTAAATGCCATATACGTCAAAGAGGGGTTTACACAATTGGAAGATGACATGAAAGATCCATCAGTTAGATAAACATTGGGTACAGTATGTATTTGATTATACTTATTTACAATAGAGGTTTTAGGACTATGACCCATTCTTGCACCTCCCATTTCATGAATCCCAAGACCTGGACCTGTAGGTTCTTCATAAGGCTGAACGTCTTTAAAACCTGCCGCTTTGAACATAGCAACAATTTCCTTTTTGATGTCTTTACGCATATTTAGTTCATTCTCTTTAAATTCCACATCAAAGTCCAGTTGTGGTAGCCCCCATTTATCTTTCTCAGAGGCACTAAGCGTTACCCTGTTGTCATCATAAGGCAGGAATTCACCAAAACCCGTTACGCCAATTTGCCATTTACCAGGCTTTAAAATTTCTTCCTTTAAAGACTTTCCATATCCCATTTCAGCAATGGATGCGGACCAATCTTCCCTACTAGCCGTACCTTGGTAACCAAAACCTCTAATATATCCTTCGCGTTTTGTTTTCTCGTCAAGATTTACAAACCTGGGAATATAGAATCCGTTGGCTCTTCGTCCTTTAAAATATTTATCCAAATGGCCATCTACTTTAGCACTTGCCCCAAGTTTATAGTGGTGGTCCATTATTCCTCTTCCTAGCGCATCTGAATCATTACCCATTCCGTTTGGGAAGCGTTCCGATTTTGATTGCATCAAAATACCAACTGAAGCCATAGCAGATGCACATAAAAAAATCACCTTGGCCTTAAATTCTAATTTTTCATGGGTTTCAGTGTCTACAACACGGACTCCGGTTGCCTTTTTTGTGGCGTCATCATAGATTACTTCGTGTACTATAGAATTCGCTCTTAGCGTCATATTTCCAGTACGTTCTGCAGCCGGTAGGGTAGAGGAATTACTGCTAAAATAGCCGCCGAAAGGACATCCGCGAGAACATCTATTTCTATTTTGGCACACACCGCGACCTTCAAAAGTAGAGTTAGGATCTGTAATATGTGCGGTCCTCCCAATAGTCACTAAACGACCATCATCGAATTTTTCGGCCGTTGCCTTTTTAAAGTCTTCGTCAACACAGTTCAAATCCATTGGGGGTTGAAATTTACCATCGGGTAACACATCAATACCCAATTTTTCGCCACTCACGCCAATATATTCCTCTACTTTGTCATACCAAGGAGAAATATCTTTATAACGAACAGGCCAATCTACGCTTATTCCGTCCCTTTTGTTAGCTCCAAAATCAATATCCCCCCAGCGATAACTTTGTCTTCCCCAAGTTAAGGAACGCCCACCAACTTGATAACCACGAATCCAATCAAAACGTTTGGTTTCAACATAGGGATGGTCTAAGTCATTAACAAAAAAATGTTTATTATCCTCTTTTGGGGCCCATTTTACTCTAGACTGGACATAGTATTTCTTTTTGTCTTCTTTGGACAATTCCCCTTTTAATGGGTAATCCCAAGGATCATCATTCATAGTTTTGTAGTCCACAATATGCTTTACCATAGGGCCTCGCTCTAAAACCAATGTTTTCAATCCGTTTTCGCATAGCTCCTTGGCCGCCCAACCTCCACTTATTCCCGTTCCTACTACAATTGCATCGTATACTTCGTTTTGATTCATTTAGGATTTTTTATCTTTTTATAATGGTATTCCCTATATTTATAACCTCTAGAAGAGAATTACTAAAGTTATAACTATTCCCTAAATATAGGGTTAATTCCTAAATTTCTCTATTCAAAACAACATAACAGTTTTATATAACAAAAGCAGTAGTAAGTATGAAAACAATTAAAGGTCCTGCGGTTTTTTTAGCACAATTTGTAGATAGCAAAGCACCATTCAATTCCTTGGACGGCATGTGTAAATGGGCATCTGATCTTGGATATAAAGGGATTCAAATACCAACATGGGAAAGTTTTTTAATTGACTTGGACAAAGCGGCGGAAAGCCAGACCTATTGCGACGAACTTAAGGGTAAAGTAAATGCTTATGGCTTGGAAATCACGGAACTTTCTACACATCTGCAAGGACAGCTTGTTGCCGTGCACCCGGCTTATGACTTAATGTTCGATAATTTTGCTCCCGATTCCGTAAAAAACAATCCTAAGGCAAGGACTGAATGGGCTGTAGGGGTTGTTAAAAAAGCAGCAACCGCAAGTCGTAGATTAGGAATTAGTGCGCATGCCACTTTTTCTGGGGCACTATTATGGCATACCATGCATCCTTGGCCACAAAGACCAGCTGGGCTGGTTGAAATGGGATTTGAGGAGCTTGCAAAGCGTTGGACGCCTATCTTAAATCATTTTGACGAAGAGGGTGTTGACGTTTGTTATGAGATACACCCAGGAGAAGATCTTCATGACGGGGATACCTTTGAGCGTTTTTTGGCAGCCACGGGCAATCATAAGCGTGTAAATATTTTGTACGACCCTAGCCATTTTGTACTGCAACAGTTAGACTATATTGAATATATAGACCACTATCATGAGTTCATTAAATCATTTCATGTAAAGGATTCCGAATTTAACCCCACTGGAAAAAAAGGAGCTTTTGGAGGGTACAACGATTGGGGCGATCGGGCAGGGCGCTATCGATCTCTTGGGGATGGTCAAATTG
>JBARUM010000171.1:0-13318 GCA_049645725.1 Maribacter sp. | reverse complement strand
GGTCAAAATAGTTCATGAGTTCAGCCAAAAGTTTGAAGTAGGAAAAAATAAATTCAAATTTATAAATAATGGTCTTTTTGGATATATGGCCTACGATGCCGTTCGCTATTTTGAAGATATAAAAATCTCAAAAAAAGAAGACACCTTAGCTATACCGGACATTTATTATGCGGTATATCAAAATATTATAGCCATAAATCATTTTAAGAATGAAGCCTACTTGTTCGCACACTGTTTTGATTCTGAAAATAACATTGCCGAACTGGAGCAGATATTGAACGTCAAGAACTTTGCATCTTATAATTTTAAAATCGATGGACAACCAACGTCCAATTTAGATGATGCAGAATACAAGAAACATGTAGATCTAGCGAAAAAACATTGTCAGCGTGGGGATGTTTTTCAATTGGTTTTGTCCAGAAGATTTTCACAAGGTTTCAAAGGTGATGAATTTAATGTTTACAGGGCTTTACGGTCAGTAAATCCTTCACCCTATTTGTTCTATTTTGATTATGGTGATTTTAAAATATTTGGAAGTTCGCCAGAGGCTCAGCTAATTGTTAGCGATGGCAAAGCAGAAATTCATCCTATTGCAGGAACCTTCAAAAGAACGGGGAACGACGAACAAGATGCCGAACTTGCTAAAAAATTAAAGATTGATGACAAAGAAAACAGCGAGCACGTTATGCTGGTAGATCTTGCCCGTAACGACCTAAGTAGAAATGGAAATGTTGTACAAGTTGAAAATTATAGGGAAGTTCAGTTCTTTTCTCATGTAATTCATTTGGTAAGTAAGGTAACCGGACAAAAGAAGAAAAATATAACTACTATGAAAGTAGTGGCAGATACTTTTCCAGCAGGAACCTTAAGTGGCGCACCAAAACATATGGCCATGCAACTTATAGAAAAATATGAGAAAACTGGAAGGAGCTATTACGGGGGAGCAATCGGTTTTATGGACTTTAAGGGAAATTTCAACCATGCCATCATGATCCGTACTTTTTTAAGTAAAAATCATCAATTACACTATCAAGCCGGGGCAGGGCTTGTGGCAGCATCGGACCCAGAAACTGAATTACAGGAAACTTATAACAAATTGGGTGCATTGACCAAGGCGTTGGAAATAGCAGAGGAGATATAAAGTCCTCCCCCAGCCCCTCCTAAGGAGGGGAACTAAAAAAATAATAATGAGTAATAAAGAATATAATAAAAAACAATCTAACTCCCTTCCCATCGGGGAGGGCCGGGGAGGGGATGTTTTAGTCATAGATAATTACGATAGTTTCACTTATAATCTTGTACATTACTTGGAAGATTTGGATTGTGCAGTTACCGTAAAACGAAACGACCAACTCTCCTTAGATGATGTTAGCCCCTTTGATAAAATAGTGCTTTCTCCAGGTCCAGGAATCCCCGACGAAGCTGGATTATTGAAAGATATTATTAAGGCCTATGCACCTACTAAACAGATATTCGGTGTTTGCTTAGGTCAACAGGCTATTGCAGAAGTTTTTGGAGGCACGTTAATAAATCTTGATGATGTCTATCATGGTATTGCAACTAAAATAAATATTACCAAAGATGATCCAATATATAAAGGAATGCCCCGAGAAATTAAGGTAGGCCGTTACCACTCATGGGTTGTAAATCCTGATTTACCAGCTGTATTGGAAGCTACTTCCTTGGATGAAAACGGACAAATCATGTCCCTTAGACATAAAGAATATAATGTTTGTGCGGTTCAGTTTCATCCAGAATCGGTTTTAACACCATTAGGTAAAAAAATATTGGAGAACTGGCTAAATAGGTATTAGAATCAAGATATTAGATATGAGAACATTATTTCAAATCTAACTTCTAAAATCGCTTATCTAAATAAAAATGAAAGAAACACTCAACAAACTAATAAACCACGATATTCTTACAAAAGAAGAGGCTAAGCAAATATTGGTGAATATTGCCAAGGGAGATTATAATACCAGCCAGATAGCAGCCTTTTTAACGGTTTATATGATGCGAAGCATTACTACAGAGGAATTGGAAGGGTTCAGGGATGCTTTATTGGAGCTTTGTTTGGCAATAGATTTATCTGCATATAATCCAATTGATCTCTGCGGAACGGGTGGAGATGGGAAAGACACCTTCAATATATCTACCCTAGCCTCCTTTGTTACCGCTGGAGCTGGTATTAAGGTGACCAAGCATGGAAATTATGGAGTTTCATCCAAGTGCGGAAGTAGTAATGTCATGGAATTTTTGGGCATTAAATTCAGTAATGAAGTAGCCTTTTTAGAAAAGTCTATTGATAAAGCAGGAATATGCGTGCTCCATGCTCCGCTTTTTCATCCGGCAATGAAAAATGTTGCACCCATAAGAAGGGAATTAGCGGTAAAAACTTTTTTCAACATGTTGGGACCTATGGTGAATCCGGCATTTCCAAAAAATCAAATAGTCGGCGTTTTTAATTTAGAGCTTGCCCGTATGTACGGATATTTATATCAAAATACCAATAAGAACTTTACCGTTTTACATGCTTTGGACGGTTATGACGAAATTTCTTTGACAGGAAATACGAAAACTATCTCCAATAGCTCCGAAGGTTTACTTAAACCTGCCGATTTTGGGGTGGTAGCCGTAAAGCAATCTGAAATAGTTGGAGGGGATTCCATAGAAAAATCCGCACAGATATTCTTGAATATTTTGCAGGGAAAAGGTACCGAAGCACAGAAAAACGTGGTGTGCGCCAACGCCGGAATTGCAATTGCGACCGTTGAGGGTATTTCGCCTAAAGATGGATTTGAAAAGGCTAAAGAATCGCTTTTAAACGGTTCTGGGTTGAAAGCGTTGAAAAAATTGCAGGAACTAAGTAGTTGATTGTTTTTTGTCGATGGTTGTTGAATTTCTTTTTACCGTTAACCAACAATGAAAAACCAATAACGATTTTATGAATATATTAGACAAAATAGTAGGGGATAAGCGTAAGGAAGTCGATTTAAAAAAAGTGATGATTCCAATTTCTCAATTAGAATCATCTTTCCTTTTTGACAGGGAGACTATTTCCTTGGTTGAAAAATTAAGAAATAGTACCACAGGAATCATTGCGGAACACAAAAGACGTTCGCCTTCAAAAAGCACCATAAATCAAAATACAAATGTAGGTCAGGTCGCCAAAGGCTACCAAAAAGCTGGAGTATGTGGCATGAGTGTTTTAACCGACATCAAATACTTTGGAGGCTCCTTAGAAGACCTGGTATTAGCAAGAGCTTCAGTCTCTATTCCGCTTCTTCGGAAGGAATTTATCGTTGATGAGTACCAAGTTTTGGAGGCAAAGGCAAATGGGGCTGATGCAATACTTTTGATTGCAGCAGTATTATCACGAAAGGAGATAAAAACCTTTTCCGAATTGGCAAAAAGCTTAGGATTAAATGTCCTGCTAGAAGTCCATAACGAAGATGAATTACACAAATCCCTAATGCCCAGTTTGGATATGTTAGGTGTAAATAATCGCAACCTAAAAACTTTTAAAGTTAGCTTGGAAACCAGTAAAGTTTTAAGTGATTTAATTCCAAGTGACTTTATTAAAGTCTCAGAAAGCGGTATAAGCTCTATAGAGGCAATACAAGATTTAAGAAAATACGGGTATCAAGGGTTCTTGATTGGTGAGAATTTTATGAAAACAGAAAATCCAGGGAAAAGTGCAGAAATTTTCATTGACCAATTAAACTAATAAATGGACTATTATTATACCAATAAAGGCAACAATTCAGAAACTCTGGGAAAAACTTCCCTTAAATTGAAGGTCTGTGGTATGAATAAAAATACCGCAGAAGTAGCGACGCTACGTCCAGATTATTTAGGTTTCATTTTCTGGGAACCGTCTAAGCGTTATTTTGAAGGTGATATGCCTTCAATACCACATAAAATAGAAAAAGTCGGGGTTTTTGTGGATGCAAAAATCGCAGAAATCAAGAAACTTGTAACGCAATTTGACCTTCTAATGGTTCAATTGCATGGCAATGAGAATCCAGCTTTTTGTGATGAGCTCAAAAAAGCGCTTCCACAAATAAAAATTATAAAAGTTTTTTCGATTCAAGGTAAATTCGATTTTAAAACCTTAGCACAATTTGAAGATGTTTGTGATTTTTATCTTTTTGACACTAAAGGCGAACTGCCCGGAGGTAACGGATATAGTTTTGACTGGTCCGTTCTAAAAAACTATCCTTCCACAAAACCCTATTTTTTAAGTGGAGGAATCGGTCTTGAGAATATGAAATCCATAAAAGAATTTTTACGACGACCAGAGTCAAAATACTGCCATGCTATCGATGTAAACAGTAAGTTTGAACTAGAACCTGGTTTAAAAAACATATTGGAATTAGAGAAATTCAAAGAATTATTAACTGAAAGAGAATGAACTATCACGTAGACGAAAAAGGATATTACGGAGAATTTGGGGGAGCATTTATCCCAGAAATGCTCTATCCTAATGTAGAAGAACTTCGCCAAAAGTATTTAGAGATTATGTATGAAGAGTCTTTTCAAAAAGAGTTTCATCAATTACTAAAAGACTATGTTGGCAGGCCTTCCCCTCTCTATTTTGCAAAGCGACTATCAGAAAAACACGGATGTAAAATCTATCTGAAGCGAGAAGATTTAAATCATACAGGCGCACATAAAGTAAACAATACTGTAGGCCAGATTTTAATGGCCAAGCGTTTAGGGAAAACCAGAATCATTGCCGAAACGGGCGCAGGCCAACATGGAGTTGCCACGGCAACTGTCTGTGCACTTATGGGAATGGAGTGTATTGTTTACATGGGAGAAATAGATATTGCCCGCCAGGCACCAAATGTAGCCCGCATGAAAATGTTGGGAGCGGAAGTGCGTCCTGCATTATCCGGAAGCAGAACACTCAAAGATGCGACCAATGAAGCTATTAGGGATTGGATTAACAATCCGGTAGATACACATTACATTATTGGCTCCGCTATTGGACCCCACCCCTACCCGGATATGGTTACCCGTTTTCAATCCATCATCTCGGAAGAGATAAAATGGCAACTTAAAGGAAAGGAAGGACGTGAAAATCCCGATTATGTAGTTGCCTGTATTGGCGGTGGAAGTAATGCCGCAGGAACCTATTATCACTTTTTAAATGAACCGGAAGTCGGCATAATTGCCGTTGAGGCAGCGGGAAAAGGGGTGGAATCAGGAGAAAGTGCCGCTACCTCTGCATTGGGTAAAGTTGGTATCATACATGGATGCAAAACTATGTTGATGCAAACCGCCGACGGTCAAATTACAGAACCTTATTCCATCTCTGCAGGATTGGACTATCCAGGGGTTGGGCCTATGCATTCACACCTATACAATTCTGGCAGAGCAGAATTTTATTCCGCTACGGATGACGAAGCTATGACGGCAGGGTTAGAACTATCACAACTGGAGGGTATTATCCCCGCCATAGAAACAGGACATGCTTTTGCGGTTTTTAGCTATAAGAAGTTCAAACCAAATGACATTGTCGTCATAAGTTTATCGGGGCGTGGAGATAAAGACTTACAGACCTATATTGATTATTTTAAGCTAGCCTAGAAATGAACAGAATAAACCAAAAACTACAAGAGAACAAAAAACTCCTCTCTATATATTTTACTGCAGGGTATCCCAGCCTAAATGATACCATTCCAATAATCCAAGATTTAGAGAAAAGTGGCGTGGACATGATTGAAATAGGACTACCCTTTAGCGACCCCTTAGCGGATGGCCCTACGATCCAAGAAAGTTCAACTGCTGCGCTAAAGAATGGAATGACCACCGAGAAACTTTTTGAACAATTAAAAGATATCCGGAAATCGGTTTCTATTCCTCTTATTGTTATGGGCTATTTTAATCCAATGCTACAATATGGTGTTCAGGCTTTTTGCGAGAAATGCCATGAAATAGGTATTGATGGAATTATTATGCCAGATTTACCTCTGGATGTTTATCGGTCAGAGTATGAGGCAATTTTTAAAAAACACGGATTACTCAATATTTTTTTGATTACACCGCAAACCAGTGATGACCGAATCAAAGAAATTGATGCAGCGTCCAACGGATTTATTTATATGGTAAGTTCAGCTAGCGTTACGGGCTCAAAATCTGGGTTTGGGAAGGAACAAGAAGATTATTTTCAGCGTATCGCTTCCCTTAATTTAAAAAATCCCCAAATTGTAGGTTTTGGCATTAAGGATGCGGAAACATTCAAACAAGCTACTAAAACTTCCAAAGGAGCCATTATCGGTTCTGCATTTATAAAACATTTAACTGCCAATGGTTTAACTACTATTAGTGATTTTATAGTGAGAATTCGCTAAATTGAACAACCCTTAAACTTATTCAAAAAAATGAAAAGAATATTCCTTTTAGTATTGTTATTAAACTCCTTTTCAATTTTTCCTCAGGACTCTTCTCAAATAAAGTCCCATGTACGCCATACTATCGACGAACTACGCAATTTTGTTGCCATACCCAATGATGCCTTGAATGCAGACGATATAGATGCAAATCTTATTTGGTTGCGCAACAAGTTCAATGAGCGGGGATTTAACACCAGTATCTTAGAAACAGAAAACCTACCACTATTTTTTGCGGCGCTTCCTATGGACGACAGTAAGCCAACAATTTTGTTCTATATGCATCTGGACGGGCAATCCGTAGATGCCTCCAAATGGAATCAACCTAATCCTTACGAAACTGTTCTGAAATCCAAAGATGGAGATCAATGGAAAGCTGAATCTTTTGAAGATTTAAATGATGATATTAACTACGATTGGCGATTATTTGGTCGTTCAACCTCAGATGATAAGGGACCTATTGTGATGTTCCTAAATGCAATAGACCTCTTAAAAAAAGACAATGTATCTATCCCATTTAACGTAAAGGTTATTTTAGATAGCGAAGAGGAAAGAAGCAGTGCGCCTCTACCCAATGCTGTTAAAAAGTATCGTGAGTTATTAAAATCCGATTTTTTGGTAATTAATGATGGTCCTGTTCATGTTTCCGGAAAGCCCACAATTGTGTACGGTTGCCGTGGTATTACCACCCTATCACTTACAACATATGGTCCTATAAAACCTCAGCACAGCGGTCATTACGGAAATTATGCGCCAAATCCCGGCTTTCAACTCGCGCAGCTATTGACTACTATGAAAGATAAGGAAGGTCGGGTGCTAATTCCGAGTTATTACGACGGCATTAATATAGACGAGGGCACTAGAGCGGTCCTAAAAAGTGTTCCTGATAATGATGTCAGTATAGCTGAAGAACTTCAATTTAAAACACCAGAAAAAGTAGGTTCTTTCTACCAAGAAGCGTTACAATATCCCTCCCTTAATATAAGGGGAATGGGTTCTGGTTGGATTGGCGAACAGGCCCGAACCATTGTACCAGCTACCGCAACAGCCGAACTCGACTTAAGATTGGTGCCAGAATCTGACGGCACCAAATTAAAATCCTTAGTAAAAAAACATATAGAAAAAGAAGGGTTTTTTATAACCGATGGTCCTCCAACAAAAAAGCAACGTATGGAACATGATAAAATCATAACTGTACTTGAAGGTTCTGTTACTGATGCCTTCCGAACTGATCTTGACAACCCCTATGGAAATTTTTTAGTAAATACCTTAAAGGAAAAAATCGAAGACGATGTTGTTCAAATTCGTATCATGGGTGGCACAGTTCCTATTGCACCGTTTATCAATGAATTAAAGATTCCGGCATTTATTGTTCCAATGGTAAATCCGGATAATAATCAACATAGCCCTAATGAAAATCTTAGAATCGGACAAATTGCCTACGGTATTAAAGTATTCTATAGCATTCTAAGTACAACCATAAAAAAGTGATATTTCTATTTTTTCAATTTAATCTTTAGAATACCTTTTGCGCCGCGCATACCTTATGGCGCATTATATGTACTTTTAAGGATTTGTACGGATTTAAAACGATTTGGAGGAATTGAGGAGATACTAGAAATCCGCCCAATTCATAAAAACTCCCTCCATATTTTAAATATCCCGAAATTATCACAGTAGTTATCACAAAATGTTGATATCCTTGTGACCCTCCTGTTACTCTATATTTTTTCATTTGTTCCGAACCTTTAAAAACAGAACTATGAAAAAAAACAATCTTTTATCAATTTTAATGCTTTTGCTAGTATTAGCAAGCTGTACCGAGGAAAATGATTCCATTGCAGAAACAAGTGCTCCTGCCTCCGGTGAAATAGCAGGAGGACCTTTCGTTTTTTGTGTGGATGGCGTTGCTGATATGGTATCCGGAATTACCATGGGCGATTCAGAAACCAGCGGGACCAACAGTACGTTTGTTGTAACGGATGACCAAAACAATATTCTTGGCCTGCCACCAACAGTAGAAGCACTGGAAGGTGTTAATTTTGATGACGCCGGAGGCGGTGTTTGTCTTATTTGGTACTTGACTTACGAAGATGGCCTTGAGGGGCTTGAAGTAGAAATGAACACCAATGACCTTGTAGGTGATTTTGACTTTTCCAATTCCTTGGAAGTTATCAGAAATGAAACCGTTGCAGGAGAGATTTCCGGCGGGCCTTACGAGTTTTTGGTAGATGGTGAACCTGATTTTGTCACGGAGCTTACTATCAATACTGAAAATGCGAAAGGAACCAATAGTACTTGGGTCATAACGGATGATCAATTGAATATTCTTGGTCTTCCTCCAACATTAGACGCTGTAAAGGAAGTAGATTTTGATGAAGCTGGTGCTGGGGTCTGCCTTATTTGGTATCTACGTTTTGAAGACGGGTTAGAAGGTGCAGAAGCTGGGATGAACGCGGCTGATCTTTCTGGATGTTTTAGCTTGTCCAATTCTATTGAAGTGAACCGTATTGGTGCTGCCAATGCAGGAACTATTGCCGGAGGGCCATTTAACTTTTGTGTGGACGGGGAAGTAGACAACGTTTATGGGATTACCCTGGACAGTTCGGAAGCATCAGGTTCAAGCAGTACTTGGGTCGTTACGGACGATTTAGGAAACATTTTAGGATTACCTCCAACTTTAGATGCTCTTAAAGGCATTAATTTTGACGATGCCGGTGCAGGTACTTGCTTAATCTGGTATGCTCGTTATGAAGGAGAGATACAAGGTGCTGAAATGGGCATGAACGCAAATGACGTTAAAGGCAACTTTGCACTTTCCAATCCAATAGAAGTGGTTAGAAGCGAAACAAAGGCGGGAACTATTAGCGGTGGGCCTTACAGGTTCTACGTAGATGGCGAAGCAGATTTTGTAACTGGAATTTCTTTGGATAGCGCTATGTCTTCAGGTACCAATAGTACGTGGGTTATTACAGATGACCAATTGAATATCTTAGGGCTGCCACCTACGCTAGAAGCGGTTAAAGGTGTGAATTTTGACGAAGCCGGTGTAGGTACTTGTTTAATATGGTACTTACGTTTTGAAGACGGACTTAAAGGTGCAGAAATGGGAGCCAATGCCGCTGATTTAGAAGGATGCTTCAGCTTGTCCAATTCTATTGAGGTTAAAAGAGTAGCAGGTGCCAGAGCTGGTGAAATAACAGGCGGACCATTTAGTTTTTGTGTGGACGGAGCTCCAGACATGGTAAATGATATAACTCTTGATAGTTCTAATGCCTTCGGAAGCAGCAGTACTTGGGTCATAACAGATGACAAGGGTAATATCTTGGGGCTTCCACCAACTTTAGATGCCGTGAAAGGCGTAGACTTTGATGAAGCTGGCGCTGGAGTTTGTTTAATTTGGTACGCTCGTTATGAGGGTGAAATCCAAGGTGCTGAACAAGGTATGAACGCAAATGATATTACCGGTAATTTTGCGCTTTCAAATCCACTTACGGTTACAAGAACTAAAACCGATGCAGGAACCATTTCAGGAGGTCCTTATAAATTTATTGTTGATGGCACGCCAGATTTTGTGACTGGAATTACCTTAGACAATGCAAATGCCTCCGGTGCTAACAGCTCTTGGATCATAACTGATGAAAGTGGTAAAATATTAGGATTGCCACCAACGCTGGAAGCAGTAAAAGGTGTTGATTTTGATGAAGCTGGTGAAGGAACCTGCTTTATCTACTACATCAGATATGAAGATGGCCTAAAAGGCTTGAAAACAGGATGGACCTTTGATGAATTCGATGGTTGTTTTGATATTTCCAATGCCATTAAAGTAGTAAGGAAAATACACTAAAGTGATATTGTAATTAAGTTTTTATGTTGTTTATTGGAATGGCAAGGGATTCTTTTCTCTTGCCATTCTTTTATTTTGTCTTACCTGAAACTAGGAAAATGCCATCACATCCGTTATAAGGAAAGATATATCCTAGCAGAAGGTGAAGCAGTTAAAGAATTTATCTAAATTAAGCTCTAAGCAGAGTTTCTACTGGCATTAATATTACCGTAAAGAGATCTAGTAACAATTTTTTCATATTCCTCTTTATAATTTGTTCCGCCACTAATTTGCTGTAACGCATATTGTTGAATCACAAGTAATGGTAGCACAATATGCTCACGAATCTTAATAGATTCACGGGAAATTGCTTCTTTCTCCATTAATATCTCCATTCCGGATAGCTTTAACAGCATTTGTTTAGATAGCTGAAACTCTTCGTGTAAAATTTCCCAAAAGTTACCGTATTCCTTATCCTCTTTCATATAGCTTGTTAATTCAAAATAGCACTTGGAAAGACTCATCATACTGTTCATCATTAGTGCTTGAAAAAACGGAACCTCTTGGTAAAGTTCTTTGGCCTCGGCAAATCTTCCCTGATCCTCTAGATTTTTAAGTGCTGTGCCTATACCAAAATATCCTGGCACATTTTGTTTTAATTGACTCCATGAACCTACGAAGGATATTGCCCTTAAGTCCGATAATTCAAGTTTTTCTTTGTTTCCACGTTTACCAGGCCTACTTCCAATATTCGCCTTGGTATAGTACTTTAAGGTACTCATATTTTCCAAATAAGGCATGAATTTATCGTGGTGCTTTAAGGCATCATATTTGGCAAAGCTATCTTCGGACAATTCTTCTATTAACTTTCTTGAGTTTTCGGAAATGATGATTTCCTTGCCCATAATTGCATTGGAAAGACCTGCAGTAAGTAATTGTTCGCTGTTATGAATAAACTGTTCCTTAGTGCCATAGGTACTTGTTATGGTTTGACCCTGAATTGTCAATTGGATTTCATTGTTGGCAACTCTGTTGGTCTGCGCTGCGTAGAAACGGTGCGTCTTACCACCTCCTCGTGCTGGCGGCCCTCCCCTGCCATCAAAGAAAATGGCGGCAATTCCGTTAGCTTCACAAATTTCCGAAAGAGTTTCTTTAGTTTTTAAAATAGACCAGTTGGCTTTTAGATAGCCTCCATCTTTAGTGCCATCGGAAAAACCTAACATAATCGTATGCTTTTCCCCTCTGTTGGTAAGGTGCGCACGATATTTCTCAAGGCTAAATAGTTTTTTCATGGTAGCCTCGGCAGTGTCCATACCGTTCATGGTTTCGAATAAAGGAACAATATCAAAGGTAATTTTCTTATCTCCCCATCCACACCATCTAAACAATGCGAGTACAAAAAGAACGGAATAAACATCTTCCGAATTACTTATGATATATCTGTTACAGCCTTCCTCTCCGTTTTTTTCCTGAATAGTCTGCAGTTGAGAAATATTCCTTATCGTATCCTTAACAATATCCTCTTCGTAATCATCTGGGGAAAGGTTATAATTTTCATTCAAAAAGATTGAAATCAATTTGTCCTCGGACAGCTCACTATAAGACTCTTTTATTAATCCTTTTTTTCGTAATACGGCATTCATGACCTTTGTATGCATACTGTGGTCCTGCCGTATATCTATAGTAGCAAAATGGGTCTTGAAAATTTTTACTTTGTCTATGAATAAGTCCAAATCCTTTAAGTAAAGGTTATTATATTTCTCTACAAGAGCTTCTCTTATTTTTTTCAAAGGCCCTATAATATCCTGATATCCAACATCTTTTGTAGTGTCGAACATGGCTATATATAGATTGCTTCTAAGTTTGTTCAATGGCTCCTGAACTTGCTTAAAAGTTAATTTATGCTGTAATCGTTTTAGATCGTTATAATAGCACTTCATTAAGGTCACCCTTAGCTCGTTCATAACGTCCCGTGTTATATCCGATGTCACAAAAGGATTACCATCTCTATCTCCACCAGGCCAAAAGCCTAATTTTACTATGTTATGGTTATCAAAGTTTTTATTGTTGATGCTACTTTTTACATGTGCGTATAGTTCCCCAATAGCATCATAATACACATGTCTTAAGGTGTATATTATGTTTTTAGCCTCATCTAATGGAGTTGGCTTTTTAGCATTAATTAAAGATGTTAGCCCTAGCTGTTGCAAAGCAACGTCTATCTCATCAATTCTATCTTCCAATATTAGGGTTCTTAAATTGCTAATTATATCCAAAACCGCTGGAGTATAAAACTGGGTGGGGTGGGCAGTGAGTACTATTCGTGCACTAAATGAGGCCAATTTATCAGAAATGTCATCCCAAGAATCATTTTTTGAAACCAGTTGAAAATAATCCTTAAGCGACAAAGAACTAGTATGCCTTTGGATTTTAGGAAAAGCAGCATCCTCTACACTATCATATAGCACCACTTGCCTTTCCACGTATTGGATGATTCTGAACATAAAATCTATCCGATTCTTTTCTTCCTTAATATCCGTAAAGTTGTCAAAAAAATTCTCCAAAATCTCTTTTGGATTAAGTCCGTTTGCCAGACCTTTTTGAGACTGGTCCAATAATAAGGGAATTAACATCCCTACGTTTTCAATGTTTCTATATGGTAAATTCAAAAATAAGCTATTATAGACATTGAACTTATTTTGAACGGACTTCTTAAATTCTTCTAATCGCTCTGATTGCTGCATAAATCAATTCAAATTTTATTGAAAATTTCATCTATAAATATCGCTATTCTATAATAATCATTGGCATGATTTTCTGTAAATAACAAAATATAATAAGGACACCACAAAAAAAACAGCTTTCACAACAAAAATTGAAAAAATACCGACAACATGCTTAGTTTTATCTTAAAGAAATAAGTAAATAATTTTTTTCATTTTCATATAGTGTTCTCGTAAAAGAGTCTGGTCTTAATTGATCGGACTCTTTTTAGTTTGAGGGATGCCCCGTCTCCATCTGCCATTCAAAGTCTTATTTCCTTTTATCCAATCTGGTTTTATTATCTTGGTTCTTACAAGTGGGATATGATCAA
>JBARUM010000170.1:0-6185 GCA_049645725.1 Maribacter sp. | reverse complement strand
AAATAGGTCATATTCAAACCAAAGCACAATTTGATCCTGCTGCTTGTGATTACAAAGTGATCTGTATTCCTTTAAGGTTTTTTCTATAAACCATGATTTAGTGACCTTGTAGTTTTTATGAAGGAATTCGTATCGCGTTTTCCAAAAGGATTCGCTGCCTACATTTGTAAGTGTCTTACCCTCGCAAAGCATCTCGCGCCAAGTAATAACATCCCCTTTTATTTCTAAATTATTAAGACGTTTCGTAAAACTATCTCCATTTGTAATATGCAGTAGGGAACTCATTTCCGTTATGGTTTAGGTTCTGGGCTATAAAAGTAACATTAATTGTAAAAGGACAAAAGAATTTAACAGAAATCTACGCAACCCTGTATTTTAGTTGCTTTGGTTATTTTTATTACCCGCCAACTCTCTTGACATTAAAACCTTTGGCCTTAAGGATTTCCATAATTTTATCGCGATAATCTCCCTGAATAATGATCTTATCGTCCTTAAAGCTTCCACCAACGCTTAATTTGGTCTTTAGCTCTTTGGCTAGCTTCTTAAAATCGGTATCGGCACCCGTGTATCCTTCTAAGATAGTGATAGGTTTGCCTTTTCGTTTTTCATATTTACATAGAATGGGTTCTTCTTGCAGCCAAATATTCTGTTTTTTCTCAATTTCTGGTGTTTCTTCTGGGGTATGGTCCGGAAAAAGGTTTTTCAGTTGATCTTGAATGTCCATAATATTAGCCTTTGATTAAACCAAGTTCTATTAAGCGTTCATGAAGAAATTCGCCCGCCGTTATATCTTCAAATTGTTTTGGATGGTCTTCATCAACACAATTTTCTAAGCAGTTTAGGGGCATTTCGCTAATTGGGTGCATAAAGAAAGGGACGGAATACCTAGAGGTTCCCCACAGTTCCTTTGGGGGATTTACCACCTGGTGTATAGTGGATTTTAATTTGTTGTTGGAAAGTCGTGATAACATGTCACCAACATTGATCATGAGTTGGTCTGGTCTAGCTATAGCATCTATCCACTCTCCTTTGTGATTTTTAACCTGTAATCCCTTGCCATGTGCTCCCATGAGCAATGTTATTAGATTAATATCGCCATGGGCCGCTGCCCGAACCGCATTTTTAGGCTCCGATGTTATGGGGGGATAATGAATTGGTCGCAAAATTGAATTTCCGTTAGTAATGAAATCGTCAAAATAGGTCTCTTCCAAACTCAAATGAAGTGCAAGTGCGCGCAATACGTATCGTGCTGTTTTTTCGAGCATTCGGTACGTTTCCTTTCCCACCTTATTGAAACTGGGAAGTTCTGTCACGGTAACATTATCTGGATATTCGGCCTTTAGTTTTGGATTGTTGGTTACATACTGGCCAAAATGCCAAAACTCCTTTAAATCCCCCTCTTTTCTGCCTTTTGCGTGTTCTTTACCAAAGGAAGTATAACCTCTTTGTCCGCCAATCCCCTCACTTTCGTAGCCATCTTTAATTTCTTGGGGCAGGTCAAAGAATTTCTTTATTTCTGCATAGAGATCCTTTACCAATTCCTCCGAAAGGAAATGTCCGCCTAACGCAACAAAACCTATTTCTTCAAACGCCTTGCCTATTTCATCAATAAATTGCTGTTTTCTTTTTGGGTCTCCGGAGATAAAATCGGACAAGTCTACACTAGGTACCAAACTCATATCGTTCTTTTAACTATTTAGGTAAAATTACAAATTATTGTGCAGTTGACACGTTGTTACAACGCTATTGCGCACATCCTTTTTTGTTACATTTACATCAAATTACGGAATAAGGTTTCTTGCCAATGGATTATAGTAAATTTAATGTATCGGACAATATTAAGCTAAAGCTGTACCGTGCCATGCTTAAGCCTAGAATGGTAGAGGAGAAAATGTTAATTCTGTTACGCCAAGGAAAGGTTTCCAAATGGTTTAGTGGAATTGGACAAGAGGCGATTTCCGTAGGGGTGACGACTGCGATGGAAACCGATGAGTATATACTACCAATGCATCGCAATTTAGGGGTGTTCACTACGCGCGGTATTCCGCTGCACCGGCTTTTTGCGCAATGGCAAGGAAAAGAAAGCGGTTTTACCAATGGTAGGGACAGGAGTTTTCATTTTGGAACCCAAGAGTTCAAGATTGTAGGAATGATTTCCCATTTAGGACCACAACTTGGCGTTGCGGACGGAATCGCCTTGGCGCACAAGCTTAAAAAGGAACAGAAAGTAACTGCTGTTTTTACGGGTGAAGGCGCTACTAGCGAAGGTGATTTTCATGAAGCCCTGAATGTGGCGGCTGTTTGGGATTTACCTGTCCTGTTTTGTATAGAAAATAATGGTTATGGACTTTCCACACCAACCGATGAGCAATTTAAATGTAAGGATCTTGCCGATAAGGGCGTTGGTTACGGTATGGAATCCCACATTATTGATGGAAATAATATTTTGGAGGTATACACCAAGGTGAATGAGCTAAGTATTGACATCCGTAAAAATCCCAGGCCGGTTTTGTTGGAATTTAAAACTTTTCGCATGCGCGGCCATGAAGAGGCGAGTGGCACCAAATATGTGCCCCAAGAATTAATGGATACCTGGGCGGTGAAAGATCCGTTAGAAAATTACTCAGAGTTTTTAATGAATACAGGTGTATTGACCAAGGAGGCAGAGAAACGGTTTAGGCAGGAAATTACCTTGGAAATTGACAAAGATCTACAAAAGGCCTCTGATGAAGAGCCTATTACTTTTAATGAAACTAAAGAATTAAATAATGTATACTCAAAATTTGATTTTAAAGAGGTTAAACCAGAAATACATAAAAAAAATATTCGACTTGTAGATGCCATTTCAGACGGATTAAAAGGCGCAATGGAGAAACATCAGAACCTTGTCATTATGGGGCAAGACGTAGCAGAATATGGTGGTGTCTTTAAAATTACGGAAGGTTTTGTTGAGGCTTTTGGAAAGGATAGGGTTAGAAATACACCTATTTGTGAATCTGTAATTGTCTCCGCCGCCATGGGCTTATCCATCAATGGAATGAAGGCGGTGATGGAAATGCAGTTCGCTGATTTCGCCAGCAGTGGTTTTAATCCCATTGTTAACTACCTTGCCAAGACCCATTATCGATGGGGAGAAAAGGCGGATGTTGTTATTCGCATGCCTTGTGGAGGTGGGGTTGCAGCAGGACCTTTTCATTCCCAGACCAATGAGGCCTGGTTTACAAAGACTCCAGGGCTAAAGGTAGTATATCCTGCTTTTCCGATGGATGCCAAAGGTTTATTGGCAACAGCTATTGAAGACCCAAACCCAGTATTGTTTTTTGAACATAAAGGGCTGTATAGAAGTGTATACCAAGATGTACCTACCAATTATTACACCATACCGTTTGGTAAGGCAAATCTCTTAAAAGAAGGTGTGGACATTACTATTGTAAGCTATGGAGCTGGGGTACATTGGGCGCTAGAAACCTTAGAGCAATTGTCAGATATTAGTGCAGACCTATTGGATTTGAGAACCTTACAACCCTTGGATATGGAAAGCATCTACGCATCCGTTAAGAAAACAGGAAAATTGATCATACTTCAAGAGGATAGCCTTTTTGGAGGAGTTGCTAGTGATATATCCGCTCTGGTAATGGAAAACTTCTTTGAATACCTGGACGGTCCTATAAAAAGGGTCGCCAGTTTGGAAACACCTATTCCCTTTAACGCCTTGTTAGAACGTAATTACCTTCCTAAAGATAGGTTTCCAGCTGCCCTGCAAGAATTGATTGCCTACTAGTATTTACATCAATCATAAAAGCATAAGAGTTAATACGACTAGCGTATAATTTTCAACTTTGCATCCGATTAAAACATAGATTAACCTTGCGAACCGTCCAAGAATTGAAAGCGAACGTATATAGGGTTAACAATAAACTTAAATTACATATGAAAAAAATAATAATGCTTCTAAGTGCATTGGCTTTAGTAGTTTCTTCTTGTTCTGTTTCTAAGGATGCAAGGGGAAAACGCAACTTATTGAGTGGCTCATGGACTTTAAACGATGTTTCTTTTGAAAATAATAAAGGAAACTTTAAGGCAGTACTTTTTAATGATGTTGAGGATATATGTTTAGAAGGGAGCGATTGGTTCTTTAGGGATAATAATAGTACCGGGCGTTATACCATAAGTCCATCAACCCTTTGCAATGCCGGAGATCGTTTTATTAGATGGTCCGTAGTGGAGCGAGAGGGAATGGGTAACAGTCAATTGCAATTTAAGTTTATAGACGAAAAACTAAAGGATATTTCTGGCGGTGTTGGTTATAGATTAAACATTGAAACGTTAACCGAACAGGCGATGACCTTAAAATCGAATGTATCGGTAGACGGTGAAAACATTACTGTTGTATACAAATTCACAAAAAAATAGAGACCTACTTAAATAATAATAAAAATGATGAAGACAAGAATAATCAAGAATACCAGCTATTTACTAACATTAGCTTTAATAATGAGTTGTAGTACGGTAAAAAATGCCAACAAGACACAAAAAGGAGCTGTAATAGGAGCTGCAGGAGGAGCGGTTATCGGAGGTGTTATCGGTAATAATGTAGGAAGCGGAAATAATACGGCACTTGGCGCGATATTAGGTGCGGCCATTGGTGGTGCCGCAGGTGGGTATATTGGGAATAGAATGGACCGGCAAGCGGAACGTATCGAAGAAGAGATTCCGGGAGCAGAGGTGAAGAGAGTAGGTGAAGGAATAAACGTAACCTTTACTCAGGATGCAGGAGTTTATTTTGATACGAACAAGTCTAATGTTAAGGGCTCTTCTGCGACAACCTTGGATAAATTGGCCGGAATCTTTCAGGAATATCCCAACTCCAATATTTTGGTGGAAGGGCATACAGATAGTGCGGGACCAGAAGATTATAACTTCAATCTGTCCAAACAACGTGCAGAATCGGTTACTACGTATTTGGTATCCAAGGGTATTGCTGCTAATAGATTTACTACCAAATGGTATGGAGAGTTGCAACCAGTAGGTGATAACACTACGACCGAAGGAAAAGCTAAAAACCGGAGAGTTGAGCTGGCCATTGTAGCTAGCGAGGAGCTAAAAGAGGAGGCCGTCCAAAAAACAAAAGGATAATCCAGATTTTTTTACTCATTTTAGTTAAAAATTATCCCTGTATTCGCAGGGATTTTTTATTGAATGATGTAACTTTCCAAAAGTGAAGATTTTTGATGTAATCATAGTAGGAGGTGGGTTGGCAGGGCTAACCGCGGCTATAGATTTATCACGTTTTAGATTTTCTGTGACTGTTTTTGAAACCAATACCTATCCACACCACAAGGTTTGTGGAGAGTATGTTTCTAAAGAGATAGAGCCTTATCTTAAAGGTCTTGGGATAGACTTGCTTGCCTCTGGAGCAGTAGAGATTTCAAATTTTGAAATGAGTACCGTTGATGGTCGCATGATTAATACAACACTTCCTTTGGGAGGGTTAGGTATTAGTAGATTTGCTTTTGATAATCTATTATACAAAAAGGCATTAGCACAAGGTGTAATATTCAATTTCCGAAAAGTTGCTAAAATTGATTTTAAGAACAACCAGTTTCAAGTAGCGGGAAAAGAAGGTGAACCGTGGTTTGCTAGAGCGGTCATTGGAGCCTATGGAAAACGTTCTGGACTGGACAAATCCTTAAACAGGGATTTTAGCTTCAAGAAACACTCGTGGTTAGCGGTTAAAGGACATTTTAAATATCCGATTTTCCCAGACAATCTGGTAGCTTTACACAATTTTGATGGTGGCTATGGCGGACTTTCTAAAACGGAGTCCGGTGCGGTTAATTTTTGTTACTTGACACATTATAATAGTTTCAAAAGATATAGTAGTATTGAAGAGTTTAACAAAAATGTCGTGTCCCAAAATAAACATTTGAATATATTCTTAGCTGAATCGGAACCGGTTTTCGAAAACCCGTTGTCCATAGCCCAAATTTCATTCGAAGAAAAGGAGCCGGTAGTAAACCATATTTTAATGTGCGGTGATACGGCGGGACTCATACACCCTTTATGTGGAAATGGTATGGCTATGGCCATTCATAGTGCTAAGCTTGCTTCCATTCAAATACGGAAATTTTTGAATGAAGATGGTGCTGATCGTTTGTCCATGGAAATAGCTTATAAGAAGTCCT
>JBARUM010000169.1:0-3667 GCA_049645725.1 Maribacter sp. | reverse complement strand
GTATAAACACTAAAAGCTAACCCTAAAACTGGCATTCGGAGTTACGCCTAAAGAAATACGTTGCACTGTTTCCACTTCGTTTGTATCGTTTAACCTGTAGTAGGTATTCAATGTGTTTTTTCTATTTGTAAAGTTCAGTACAGATATACCCAGAGATGATTTTATCTTAGTAGTAATATTAAAGTTATACGTGGCCGAAGCATCTGCCCTAAAATATTCTGCCAGTCTACTGCTATTCGGTTCTTGGTAATTAATTTCATGGGGAAAAACAGAAGTGTCCACTGGCAAGTCTTCATCAGGCTCGGTGAAGGGCTTTCCGGTACGGTAATTAAAACCAATTCCCATTTTCAATTTTCTAAAATTATAATTTCCAGCCAATGTAAACGAATGCTGTATATCTAGATTATTTGGAAAACTGGGAGGGGTAATGGTCTCAAATGTATAGTCGTTTAAATTGTAGGTATAACTAAGCCACGCACTATAATCGTTATTCTTCTTATTGATTAAAAATTCTAGTCCCTTTATAGCATAACTCCCTACTTCTCCATTAAACTGATTTTGATTTTGAAATCCCTGAGTACGCACATTTATACCATCCACTTCTTTATAAAAACCTTCTATTCCTGCATAAAAGCTATTCTCATCATAATTAATGCCTAGGGAGCCTTGTTTGCTCGTTGTTATAGGTAATTCATTGCCATCCGCTAAAATCCACCTTCTTTTCTCCAGCCCTAGAAAATTCTGCTCCAGATCTATAATCTGGTTGGTGGTCTGACTTTTGAATTCCCCCAGTATCTCTGTTTTGAAACGTGGCGCCAATTCATAACTGACATTTAGTCGAGGTTCAAAAATAAATTTTTGAAATGTATCTACATTTTCATAAAGGTTTAGCCTACCGCCTAGTCTTGCGATCAACTTTTGGTTTTTGGAAATGTACTGTACTTCTGAATATAGACTATGTGCCCGAACGACCCCTTTTATATTACTATCAAAACGGGGCTGATTTAACCTGGTTACATTCTCTATTCCTGTTTCGGTAAATTGATAGCCATTAGACCAAGTGACAGATGGTAAAATGTTATAGTTGGTATTGAACTTAGTACTCGATTCTTTTACAAGATTATTCTGAAATAGACGTTGTGCTCCACCATTAGAAATGGTTATGGCCGTTAGCCTGTATTGCGTATAGTAAAAATTTAAATTAGTTGAGAAATCATCGGCCCAATCGCTTTCCAGCGTACCCCCAAAGGAAAGATTGGTCTGGTCTAGATTACTTTCGTTAGAACGACTTCCATCATCATTGGTTTCCAAATAATCAAGATTATTATTGATGTTAATTAGACTAAAACGAACTCGCTGATAGGGATTAATATCATATAGAACCTTTCCGCTAAAATCGTAGAAATAGAAATCACTATCCGCTTGTACATCACTATCCTGAAATGCTTTTGCGGAAAAGGTATCGTAGGTGGGAGTATTTAAAAAGTCGGTATAGGAACGTCTCCCTGAAAACTGTAAAGCCAAATTTTCCTTTATAGGTATTTGGGCAAAGATATCACCGCTGATGAGGTTAACCCCGGCTCCGCCAAATAAATCGCTTTCAATAGTGTTTTTGGTCCGCATATCCAGTACACCGCTGACCCCATCACCAAATTGTGCGCTAGTTCCATTTTTGATGACCGTTACCTTATCCGTCAAATAGGGATTGAAGGCGGATATCAATCCAAAAAAATGCCCTGATTGATACATTTTTATACCATCCCAAAGAATTAGGTTTTGGTCGTTTGTTCCTCCTCTTATATTGATGTCGGAAACAGTTTCGTCAACACTTTTTATTCCGGGAAGTGCTTGTATGGTCTGTAGGATATCAGGTTCTATTAGTCCTGGTAAAATACCGAAATCCCCTGTGTCAACCTGGATGCTGGCATCGTTAAGCTTGGAAAGTCCACTAGTTAAGAATTTATATACGATTACTTCGTCCAGTTCCTGATAGCTCAATGCAAGGGCAATGACCGTACAAGGGTTATGGGCTACTAACCGTTCAGCAGTAATAAATTGAGTCTTATATCCTACATGTTTAATTTGGAGCACCGCTTTTCTTGGTATATTGTTAAAATTGAAGCTTCCATCTAAATCCGTTATGGTAGCCAAGGAACTTCCAAGCACTTGTATTGTAGCCCCAGGTATGGTATTATTTTCAAAATTATCCAGTACGCGTGCGCAAATATCCACAGTAGTGCTCTTAGAAATGGTATAATAACGGTTACTTAACTTTTGTATTTTAAGTTGGGTATGTTCCCTGATTCTGCCAAGTATATTTTCTAGGTTTTCACCCGTGGGAGGAATAAAGCCTATGGACTGTAAATCCTCATCTATAAATGAAAATTTTACGTTATACCGTACTTCAAGTTCTTGGATATAGTCAATAATGGGAATCTTCTTATCCGTTGTAGTTTGAGCCGCACCGTTACCCCAAAATAGCAGCAATAGAAAGAAGGATAGAAATGATATTAGCGTATTAAGGTGCGCTTTTCCCATAGAACAGCACTTTATTCCCCTCTAATTTAAACTTTATTTGAAGAGGAGTACTAATACTCTTTAGGGCTAAATCTGTATCTGAGTTGCTAAAAGTACCTGTAAAGAGCTGAGAAGTATCAATATCCTTAAACTCAACGGTAACATTATGTTGTCTTTGAAACTCCTCTAAAACAAATTTTAAAGGAATACTCTTAAACGAACTTTCATTGTTCAACCACGAAGGTTGACCATTCTTAGGGGCCGAAGATGCAGTTTCTTTTCCGTTTACGGCAATAAAAGAATTTCCAGCGGGTAGCTTAGTCTCTTTTCCGTTAAAAGCTACACTAACCAATCCTTCAAAACAGGTAACCTCAAAAAAGTCGCCTCTATTTTCTACATTAAATTGGGTTCCTAAAACTGCAACCATACCTTGGTCCGTTTGGACCGTAAATTTTTTTCCTTTTGTAACCTTAAAGAAAGCTTCTCCGCTCAGCGAAATATTACGTTCGTTATCCCAATTTTTCTCGCTGAAAGATAGTTGAGATTCTGCGTTCAATATAATTTCAGAATTGTCAGGTAAGATTACTTCCTTACGCTCTGCATAGTCCGTAGTAAAGGATTCCTCTAATGTGTTCAAATAAAAGTAGGAACCGGTTAAAAGTATGGCTACTACCGCAGCAATACGCAAGAACGTTTTAAAAGGAGATAAAGTAATTACTTTAGGTTTTTCTGTTGCACGTTGAGCTTTAACAGCTTCCCAAGCTTTATCCTTATCAAAAGATGGCGCTTCCAGAGTACTGGAAATTTCTAGAATTCGCTGATATGTGGCATACTCCTCGGACTTCCTAAATTCCGATAGCTCTGCCTCAGAGAGTTCATTGTTTAGCCATTTTGCCAAGTAATTTTCTTGCATGATTTCTAGCTTTATACTTTAATAACAACTCACGGTTAAAAAACCCTACTTTATTTATTAGTATTAAGTTGTCAGTGTTTATAAGATGATAATTGAGTCATTGAGTATTCTTTATGTTTGTTTGTCGTATGGTTTTTTTTCTTACCATCAACCATCAACCATCAACCATCAACCATCAACCATCAACCATCAACCATCAACCATCAACCATCAACCATCAACCATCAACCATCAACC
>JBARUM010000168.1:0-5569 GCA_049645725.1 Maribacter sp. | reverse complement strand
CATCGGGGGCGTAGGCACTGTTGATCCCGTCGTTAGAGGCGTACGTGGCAGCGTCGTCAGCGTTGGGCGCTCTATAGCCCGAAGTGGTCTGACCCTCTACATTGTCCGGGATTCCGTCATTGTCACTGTCGATGTCCCTAAAATTAGGGTTAGAATCGCTATCGGAATTTATAGGAGTAAGTCCTTCTCCAGAACCAGGATGATTTTCGTAGTGATCGTCAAGCCCATTTCCATCTATATCCATACCGCATGGGGCTTGAAAACTATCTGGTGATTGCGCTTCTATATTGTCTAAAATACCGTCATTGTCGGAATCCAGATCTCTAAAATCCGGTGTATGATCTCCGTCCGTATCAATTGGAGTTAATCCTCCGCAGCTTCCTGGGGTTTCTTCATAATGGTCGTCCAATCCATTTCCATCAGAATCGATACCACAAGGAGCAATAAACCCTTCCGTGGTTTGTGCTTCAACATTGTCTAAAATACCATCGTTATCAGAATCTATATCCAGATAATCGGGTACATAGTCATTGTCCGTATTAATAGGTGTTAATCCATTACAGCTACCGGGAGTATCTTCATAAGCATCATCAAGTCCATTTCCATCTACATCATGTCCTGAAGGGGCTATGTAATCAGCAGTAGTCTGTGCTTCAATGTTGTCAATAATTCCATCATTATCAGAATCAACGTCTAAACGGTCAATTATATGATCGCCATCTGTATCACCGTCACCCTCAACAACGTCGAGGATACCGTCACCATCATCATCCATATCTTCATGATCAGGTATTTTATCACCGTCGGTGTCTACATAAACAACTTTTGCTCCATTGGTAAAGACCTCGTTGCTATAAGCAAAATCTGTTAATATCAATAGTATAACAATGGCCATAAGAAAGGCATAATTCTTCTTATCCATTGTTATTAAGGTAGTGTTTTCCATAAATGATAGTTTATATTCAACTGATCACCATGGCATGTAAGAAAAAATTTTCGTAAGATGTGGGGCAACGTATGAAAATTCAGTGCAAGATAATTTTAAAATTGCAATACTCAAATTGTTTACGTTATATTACGTATCGAAGGGCTTCAAAAGTAAATATAATCGATTAACTGCCATTATAGTGACCTTTTTTGTAACCATAAGTTTGATAAAAAATATTGAAAAAAGAACATAATCCAACCTTTTACTTCAATAGGTAAGACACAGCAATTATAAAATGTCACTGAACTTTGTGGAATAATTTCATTAGTAATTTACGATATATAAAGCATAAGCTTATTTTCATGTATTTTTGCGCAAATTTTATAAATGACTTTCAAGCAGGAAATAGAACGAAGGAGAACGTTCGGCATCATTTCGCACCCGGATGCGGGAAAAACAACCCTTACTGAAAAATTACTTCTGTTTGGAGGAGCTATACAAGAGGCTGGTGCAGTTAAAAATAATAAAATAAAAAAAACGGCAACAAGCGATTTCATGGAAATCGAAAGGCAAAGGGGAATATCGGTTGCTACATCGGTTTTAGCCTTTCTTTATCAAGATAAAAAAATAAATATTCTTGATACTCCGGGCCATAAGGACTTTGCAGAAGATACTTTTAGAACCCTAACTGCTGTGGATAGTGTAATAGTGGTAATTGATGTAGCCAAAGGAGTTGAAGAACAAACTGTTAAACTTGTAGAAGTCTGCAGAATGCGAAATATCCCCATGCTTGTTTTTATTAACAAGTTGGACCGAGAGGGGCAGGATGCATTTGATCTCTTGGATGAGTTGGAACAGAAATTAGGACTTTCCGTAACTCCACTAAGTTTTCCAATTGGAATGGGTTATGATTTTAAAGGCATTTACAATATCTACGAAAAAAACATAAACCTATTTAGTGGGGACAACAAAAAAAATATTGAAGAAACCATTGCGTTTGATGACATTGAAAGTCCTGAATTAGAAAAAATTATCGGTTCAAAAGCGGCACAAGAATTACGGGATAATTTGGAGTTGGTTTGGGGAGTATATCCTCCTTTTGATAAAAAAGCTTATTTGTCCAGTGAGCTACAGCCCGTTTTCTTCGGATCAGCATTGAATAATTTCGGTGTAAGGGAGTTGTTAGACTGTTTTATTGAAATTGCTCCAGCACCAAAACCAAAAATGGCTGAAGAACGTCTAGTAAAATCCGATGAAAAAGAATTAACTGGATTTGTGTTTAAGATTCATGCGAATATGGACCCTAAACATAGAGACCGCCTCGCTTTCGTTAAAATTGTTTCTGGCAAGTTTGAGCGCAATAAGCCTTATTTGCATGTAAGACAAAATAAAAATTTAAAGTTTTCAAGTCCAAACGCATTTTTCGCAGAAAAGAAAGAAATTGTAGATGTCTCATACCCAGGTGATATTGTAGGTTTACACGATACTGGGAATTTTAAAATTGGCGATACATTGACTGAAGGTGAGTTATTACATTATAAAGGAGTTCCTAGTTTTTCACCAGAGCATTTTAGGTATATAAATAATGCCGATCCAATGAAATCCAAACAGCTTAATAAAGGTATAGACCAGTTGATGGATGAAGGAGTTGCCCAACTATTTACCTTAGAGATGAACGGACGTAAGGTTATAGGCACTGTTGGAGCTTTGCAATTTGAAGTTATCCAATATAGATTGGAACACGAATATGGAGCCAAATGTAGTTATGAAAATTTTCCTGTACATAAGGCTTGTTGGGTTGGCGCGGAGAACAGAAAGAGTGACGAGTTTAAGGAATTTATAAGAGTGAAACAAAAATTCCTGGCTAAAGACAAACGTGGACAATTAGTATTTCTTGCCGATTCGCAATTTTCCTTACAAATGACGCAACAAAAATATCCGTCAGTAAAACTTCATTTTACTTCTGAGTTTGAATAAAAAAATGCCCAGCTATTAAGCTGGGCATTTTTTTATGCTTCTCCGGTTGGCCCAAAATTCAATGGGATTGGAGGTTGCTCATAATCCTTAATAGTCCCATGCGCTTTTTCAAAACGCTGAACATTATCATTTAGAGCTTTCAGGAATTTTTTAGCGTGCTGGGGAGTAAGTACTATTCTACTCTTGACCTTGGCCTTTGGAGCTCCCGGCATCATGCTAATGAAATCCACCACGAATTCTGAAACAGAGTGGTTTATTATTGCCAAATTAGAATAGATACCCTCCGCAATTTTTTCATCCAACTCTATATTTATCTGCTTTTGATTTTCTTTTTTATTATCACTCATAATTTTATAAAATAGTATAAAAATAAACCCCCAACATAATTGGGGGTTTAGCTTTAGAATCTTAAGGCCTCTTTTCTGGCCATAATTTCATCATATTCTTCTTTAGAACCAACAATGATATTCTCATAGTCCCTCATTCCTGTTCCTGCAGGAATTTTGTGACCAACAATTACATTTTCCTTTAGTCCCTCTAAAGTATCCACCTTACCGCTCACAGCAGCTTCGTTGAGTACTTTTGTGGTTTCTTGGAATGAAGCCGCAGAGATAAAAGATTTTGTCTGTAAAGACGCCCTGGTTATACCTTGTAATATTGGTGTAGCAGTAGCTGCTACGGCATCCCTTGCCTCAACCAATGCTTTATCAGCACGCTTCAACAATGAATTTTCATCTCTTAGATCCCTTGGACTGATGATCTGACCAGGTTTAAGGTTTTCGGATTCACCAGCCTCCATTACGACTTTCATTCCGAATATTTCATCGTTCTCATGTATAAAATCATCCTTATGGATCAATTGATTTTCTAGGAAAATGGTATCTCCTGGATCTACAATTCTGACCTTACGCATCATTTGACGTACTACAACCTCAAAATGCTTATCATTAATTTTTACGCCTTGTAAGCGATAAACTTCTTGAACCTCATTCACCAAGTACTGTTGTACAGCAGATGGCCCCTTAATAGCAAGTATATCTTCCGGAGTAATAGAACCATCTGAAAGCGGCATTCCGGCTCGCACATAATCATTCTCTTGAACCAAAATCTGATTTGAAAGCTTCACCAAATATTTCTTGATTTCGCCTAATTTAGATTCAATGATAATCTCTCTGTTTCCTCTTTTGATTTTACCGAAAGAAACCACACCGTCAATTTCTGAGACAACTGCGGGGTTAGATGGGTTACGAGCTTCGAACAATTCCGTTACCCTAGGCAAACCACCGGTAATATCACCAGACTTAGCTGATTTACGAGGTATTTTAACCAAAATCTTACCTTCCTTGATCTTATCTCCATCATCAACCATAATATGGGAGCCTACTGGAAGGTTATAAGAACGTAAAGTTTCGCCCTTTGCATCTTGGATTAGAAGTGTAGGTATTAACTTTTTATTTCTTGATTCTGAAATTACCTTTTCCTGAAAACCAGTTTGTTCATCAATCTCAACTTGATAAGTAACACCTTGATCAATATTTTCATAAGCAATTTTACCAGGGAATTCTGATACAATTACACCATTGTATGGATCCCATGAACAAATTACATCTCCTTCATTAACCTTGGCACCGTTTTTCACAAAAAGTTGGGAACCGTAAGGAATGTTATTTGTGCTTAATGTAATACCTGTCTTGGCATCAACTACTTTAATTTCGGAAGTTCTGGAAATTACAATCTCCGCAGGTTTGCCATCTGAATCTTCTCCCTTAACTGTTCTCAAATCTTCAATTTCCGCAATACCGGAAAACTTAACTTCTAACTTGTTATCTTCAGAAATGTTACCCGCAATTCCACCAACGTGGAAGGTTCTCAATGTTAACTGTGTTCCAGGTTCTCCAATAGATTGCGCAGCAACAACGCCAACTGCTTCTCCTCGCTGTACCATTTTGTTCGTAGATAAGTTTCTACCGTAACACTTGGCGCAGATTCCCTTGGCAGCTTCGCAGGTCAAGGCAGAACGCACCTCAATTTTCTCAATTGGTGATGCTTCAATTTTCTTTACATCAGACTCCATTACCTCTTGACCAGCGCTAAGCAGTAATTCTTCATTTATAGGATTGTAAACATCGTGCAAGGACACGCGTCCCAAAATGCGCTCTCCAAGTGTTTCCACAACCTCTTCATTCTTTTTAAGAGCCTGCACCTCAACGCCTCTAAGTGTTTCACAATCTTCTGTATTTATAATCACATCTTGAGACACATCTACCAAACGTCTAGTTAAGTAACCAGCATCTGCAGTTTTCAATGCCGTATCCGCAAGACCTTTACGGGCACCGTGTGTAGATATAAAGTATTCTAAAATCGATAATCCTTCCTTAAAGTTAGAAAGAATAGGATTTTCTATAATTTCACCACCACCTGCAGTTGATTTCTTAGGCTTGGCCATAAGTCCACGCATACCTGTCAACTGACGAATCTGCTCTTTCGAACCCCTTGCACCAGAATCCAACATCATATACACAGAATTGAATCCTTGTTGGTCTTCACGAATTCTTTTCATGGCAAGTTCCGTCAACATTGCATTAGTGGAAGTCCAGACGTCGATTACCTGATTGTAACGTTCATTGTTGGTAATTAGACCCATATTATAATTGGCCATAATAC
>JBARUM010000167.1:0-1613 GCA_049645725.1 Maribacter sp. | reverse complement strand
GTTTATCCCTGCATTATAGGTGCCTGCCCATATTGTTCCATTCCTATCTTTAAAAATAGATTTTATAAAATTTTGACTTAAGCCCGTTAAGCTGTTACCGTGACTTTCTAGCACAGTTATCTCATTTTGCGGTCCAATGATTTTGATTCCTTGGGTAGTTCCCAGCCAAACACACCCTCCATCGGAGGGTTGCAACACGCGTATGTCCCCGGTAAGGGGTATCCCTTTAAAAGATGGAACAATAAATTTTTCTTCGACGGTATCAAACAAAATATAGCCATAGTATTTAGTGGCCAAACCTAGTTTATTAGGTGCTGTTTCTATAATGTCTTGAATGAACAGATCGTCCAATTTTTCTTTCCATCTAAATTGCTTGAAAATAAAAACATTATTATCCCTACTTATTAGTTTGGCCAATCCAGAAGAAGTTGCTACCCAAATCTGCTCCTTACTATCCACAAAAATCCTCTGTACGTTATTATTCTGTATGTTACTGTAGGGTAAACCGTTCGGGTTATCTTTGTTAAAGGGAATATTGATAAATGCGTCCTGTTTTTTATCGTAAATCGAAATTCCATTTCCGGTGCCGAACCAGATTTCTCCCGAGGCCATTTCACGGCTACATATAACAAGCGGATTGATTAAAGAATTATTTTCTTCCGTCTGATTGTAGCGCTTAAAGGTATTTTTTACAGGATTAAATCTATTTAGTCCGTTGTAGGTGCCAACCCAAATAAATCCATCACTATCTTCGGTAATTGAAAGAACATCATTATTACCTATACTCGTAGAATCCTTTGGGTCATTTTTATATACTTCAAAATGAGTACCATCGTATTTATTCAGTCCGTTTCTGGTGCCGAACCACATTTGTCCCAAGGTATCTTGTTCTATGGCTATTACCGAATTGCTTGATAGACCGTTTACTACTGAAAGGTGTTTAAACTGCAAGTTTTCACGCTGGCACCATATACTTTTACTAAGTAGTAAACAAAATACGATAAACCCAACTTGGCGCAGAGAAAGTGTCATAAACTTTAAAAGATCTATCATAATATACAAAATGAACCCAACTTAGCATACGAATTGAAATTAAATTTTAGGCTTTTTAAAGAGTTGTGCCTTAGCTAAGAAGTTTGTCTCCAGAACCACCAAAGTAGCCATATCTATTTTGCCATACGGAGACGAGAGCTTTAGTGTGTCACTACCTTTTCATTGCATAGGAAAGATATAAACAAAATCTTGGTGACGAATGTCATATTGGATATGAATAAAACCAGTTTATTTCTTAATCCTGAAGTGAAAATGTCAACATCCAATCTATCAATTCCACAGCACTGAATACTGCTGCGTTGCCCTTGGCGTGGTCAGCTTCAGGAAAAGTACTGTGTTTAATATTAGGGTTGCCTGTTGCACGTAGAAGAGCTACCATTTTTTTTATGGGCTCAACATTCTTAGTGTCTTGAGCTCCGACCATACCCCAAACGGGTAAATGGGTCAGCTTATTTATTTCATCCTCTTCACTTATATTACTGAAACCGCTGGGGGCTGCCGCTGCGAAGCGTTCCGGAGAATTAAGAATCCAGTCCCATGTACCTCTACCGCCCATACTG
>JBARUM010000166.1:0-2444 GCA_049645725.1 Maribacter sp. | reverse complement strand
GCAGACGGAACACTCGCTGCCGCGCCGTGCGGATCACCTGCGCCGGAATCAACATCACCGAGTTCATGTAAGTCCAGAATTCCATCTTGATGACTCGAAGGCGAGCTTCGCGACGAGTTCGTTTTTGGTTTGCCCAGCGAAGCTGGCAAACCCAGTCGGTGCTTGTCACCGACCAAGCCCTGTTCATGGGGAATTGAATCCGATTCGCAAGGGTTCCGCGGGTGACTGCGGGTCTGAAGGAAGCGATAGGAGGACGATGGAACGTAGCGAAAGCGAACCCGATTCGGCCGGTTGCCTGGACGAGCCTGTCAAAAGTGGCGATGTCCGATACATGAACAAGGGCAACAGGTGATTGGGGACGTAATCATCGTCAGGGAGCCAGTGCAGTAACTGGGGAGACCTGACATTATCTGGGCCGCGTTAGCTCCCCCATAGGCGAAGCGTGAGAAGCCGGTAGGCCGCATCAAGTGGAAACACAAGACGCAGCCGATGTGATGTCAGGAGTCAGATGAACCCGTAGTAGTGAGTAAGTCGCGGCCTGTGAAAGCTGGCAACAGTCTGGAGGACAAAACCGCGACGAGGACGTGCAAAGCCACGGCTCGGTAAGCCCGGCGAGTCACGCCCGACGGCAGTGATTCAAAAGATCACCGCTGGATGCGAAGGGGTGAAGTTTTACTTGTGATTGGAGAGAACACCGAAAACGAACAACCGGCAGCCGACACAATCCGGAGAGATCGAAGACTCCGGGGAACGGTCCACAGTGGCGATGCGGGGAACTGCAAAGCTGCTCGATTCGTCCGTCGGCGTGGAAGTAACTCGAGCAAACGACGCCTCGCGATTGTCCTTTACCGGAATAGCACACGAAGCGTCCGCTCGAAGCCAACCGCCACACTGCCAACCGATTCCCATTGACGTGAACGAACCAACGAAAGACCACTAACCACAGTCATGAAGCGAACCTACTACAGCCTCTACGACCGACTGCTTGACCGCCGGGCCTTGGCCCGCGCGTTCGAGAAAGTCCGACGATCCAAGGGAGCTCCTGGCATCGACGGGCAAACGATCGGTGCGTTTGAAGCTGACTTGTTGGGGGAGCTGACGCGGTTGGTGAGCGAACTGCGGAACAAGAGTTACCGGCCCAGTGCAGTCCGCCGAGTTTCGATCCCGAAACCAGGCGGCGGCGAGCGGCATCTTGGCATTCCGACGGTTCGCGACCGAGTCGTCCAGCAAGCGTTGCTGGACATCCTCGGGCCGATCTTTGATCCGGATTTTCATCCATCAAGCTACGGTTACCGACCGGGCCGCAGTTGCCAACAGGCAGTTGCCAAAGCGACGATGTTCATCCGGCGATATGACTTGAAGCATGTCGTCGATATGGACTTGTCAAAATGCTTTGACCGGTTGGATCATGGCTTGATTCTCTCGTCGATCCGTCGGCGAGTGACCGATGGCAGCATCCTGGCACTTGTCGAGATGTTCCTGACCAGCGGCGTGATGAACGAAGGCGTTTGGGAGGCGACGGAACTTGGCAGCCCGCAAGGCGGCGTTGTCAGTCCTCTGATCGCCAACATTTACCTGGACGCTTTCGACCAGGAGATGATGCGTCGTGGCTACCGAATCGTTCGGTACGCTGACGACATTCTGATCCTGTGCCGGAGCAAGCGATCGGCCGAGCACGCGATGAGTGTTGCAGTCGAAATTCTGGAAGGTGATTTGAAATTGACCGTCAACCGCGACAAGACGCACCAGACGACGGCCCGCGAGGGTGTGAAATTCCTGGGCGTCGTGATCGGCAGCGTGCATACTCGCATCGCTGGTGAGAAAGTCGCGGCCTTCAAGGCGAAGGTCAAGTCGATCACTCGCAAAACCAGCCCGGTGAATTTGGAGAAGGTCATTGCTGACCTGAATCCGGTGCTTCGTGGCTGGGGCAGCTACTTCCGAATGGCGAACTGCAAAACGCTTTATCGTGAGTTGGCAGGCTGGATTCGGCGAAGATTACGGGCCAAACAGCTCGCGTTGTGGAAGAAACCGAAGCGTCTGATTCGCCGCTTGCGGCAAGTCGGCGTTCGCGGTGAACTCCAGAAGATGCGAATGACAGCGTGGCGAACGTCACGTAGTTCTTATGCCAGCATGGCCATCAGTAATGGCTTCCTGGCTGAGCTTGGCCTGTTTGACTTGACCGAATTGGAAACCGGCGTCCTTCCCGAGCTGGCTTAGGCAGGTAAAACAGGAGCCGTATACGGACCCGTACGTACGGTTCTGTGAGAGGGCTGAGTCAGCGGCAAGCACCGCTGGCTCACCCTACTCGATACCTTCATTGCCTTTGACTCGAATCAACATCCCGCTCCACAGCTGCAACGTCCAAGCCAGCGACGCGAACAGCATGTAGGCTCCGTTGCTGGTCAGGTTATCCAGCGGTGCCGCCAAAGCACCGCAAGCTTTCA
>JBARUM010000165.1:0-3955 GCA_049645725.1 Maribacter sp. | reverse complement strand
GCCTTAATGAATCAAGATTTTTAGTGAAACCGCATTTTGAACGCTCTTTTCTAAGAGGTGGTCAAAAAAATAGGTTGAACTAGCCCAATTGATGAACGGGTATTTTAAAATATAATAGACTTAAGCGTACATGGATAATTTAGATTACGGAATTATAGGGAATTGTAGAAGTGCGGTCTTGGTGTCCAAAACTGGCTCCATAGATTGGTGCTGTTTGCCAGAGTTTGACTCTTCTTCGGTTTTTGCGAAACTATTGGATGATAAGATAGGGGGAAGTTTTGAAATTTTAGTTGATGATTCTTATACCATTACACAGCGTTACAAAAAACATACCGCCGTATTGATTACGCGTTTTGCTTCTGATGACAATATATTTGAGATACGGGATTTTATGCCGCGTTACCGCAAAGAGGGCGGAGGTTATAATGCTCCACCAGAATTAGTGCGCTATTTTAAGCATATATCTGGAAAGCCTGGTTTTAGAGTAGTTTATAATCCAAAACTAGAGTATGCGAAGGGTAAAACGGAGACGCATGTAAAGAAAAATTTTATTGTTAGTCTTACGCACGGCGAAAAGTTCGACACTTGCTTTTTATACACTTCTTTCAATAAAAATGCCGTTTTAGAAGGAAGAGAAATAGAAATCAAAAAGGATGGCTATTTTTTAATGGGCTATAATGAGAAATTATTTCAACCCACAGTTCGGAAAATGTACACAGAGCTGGAGCGGACAAAGGTGTACTGGTTAAACTGGAGCAGTAAAACTCCTAATTATAAAAAATACAACGCGCAAATAAGCCGTAGCGCTATTACCTTGAAGTTATTGAGTTATGATAAGACCGGGGCGGTTTTAGCTGCTGCCACTACTTCTTTACCAGAGACCATTGGTGAGGTTAGAAATTGGGATTATCGTTTCTGTTGGATCCGTGACGCATCCATGGCTATTAAGGTAATAGGTGACTTAGGGCATAGGAATGTGGCAAAAAGATACCTGCAGTTTATAGTGGATTTGATTCCCGATAAGGATGAAAAACTTCAGATCATGTACGGTATCAACAAGGAGAAAAAGTTGACCGAACTAACCTTAGATCATTTAGAGGGTTATAAAGGTTCTAGTCCTGTCCGTATCGGTAATGCTGCCTACAAGCAAAAACAAAACGATATCTATGGAATTTTAATGGATGTTATTTATGAACAACTTTCCAAATACAGTAATGATATTGAAAATGGGGAGGAGCTTTGGGGCATTACAAAAGGTATTGTTTGGATAGTTTCCAATCACTGGAAGGAAGCCGATAAGGGCATTTGGGAGTTTAGGTCAGAAGATAGGCACTTTACTTTTTCAAAAGTACTCTGTTGGGTGGCGATAGATCGCGCGATAAAAGTAGCCCGACTATTCAAAAAATCACGGAAGTTGGAAAAATGGACCGCTTTAGAGCAAGAGATCAAAAGGGATATTCATGATAATGCTTGGAACCCAGATGTGAACGCATTTACACAATCATATGGTTCTCCAGATATGGATGCTTCCGTTTTATTGATGGAGTCCTATGGATTCATTCACGCAAAAGACCCCAAATTCGTTAGTACGGTAAAGGCGATTGAAAAAGAATTGAGTAACGATGGTTTGTTATATCGATATAAAAACTAAGATGACTTTGGATTGCCTTCTTCATCATTTACGATTTGCACATTTTGGTTTATAAACAGTTTGTTCAAGATAGGTGAGGAGGAAAAAGCAATGAAGCATTTTGATAAATTATTGTCTTATAGTAATCATTTAGGTCTGTTTAGTGAAGATATTGATTTTAAGACGAAACGACTTTTAGGAAACTTTCCACAAGCTTATTCTCACTTGGCAATGATAGAATGCGCTATCAATTTTTCTAAAAAGGAAAGCGAGGAACAGGTGCTGGAGTCCATTAGGTCTTAGATTTAATATTGGAATAGCTTACTATTAAATTGGTTTATGGCATCGTAAAAGTTACAAGATGTTAATTATTATCGCCATGATAGTATTAATTCAAACTGGTTTATGAATGTCATTTCCCTTTTGAAGGAAGCTGAGGGATGGTATTAATGATGAGGTGAAGAAATTTCAGAAGCAATTTTCTTAATCTTATCCAACAACTTTTCAAAGTGGATTTCTGTGGTAAAGGGATTCATAACGGTAACCCTTAAAAAATGTATTCCTCTTAGTTTGGTCTGTACGATATAGAATTCCCCATCCTCTAAAAGGTTTTGGCGAATCATTTCATTCAACTTATTTTGCTCCGCCAGGTTCAGGTTTGAGTATATTATCCTAAAGCAAACAATATTGGACATGGGTTTTACGGCAAGCTCAAAATCTTCCCTTTTTTCTATTATCGATGCAAAGGATGCACCCATATCATACAATTGGGTTACATAGGCATCAAAAACTTCTTCACCGTATATTTTTAGAAGCGTATACCAATGAATACTCATCATGGTCTTTGTGCACTCGAAGGTCTTTTTACCGGAGTTGTACCAATCCTCGTGCTCTGATTCCGTAAGTAAATAATCTGCCTTTTGGCTAAAGGTGGCATTCGCATTTTTACCATCTTTAAAAAGCAATGCCGTAGTAATGGTAGGCATCATCATCATTTTATGACCGTCTATAACTACCGAGTCCGCTTTTTGTATACCGCTTACGGTGTGTTTGTGCTTAGGTGAGAAAATACCGGCACCCCCGTGGGCACCATCAACATGAAACCACAGTTGGTGTTTTCTTGAGAACATGGCAATTTCGTCCAAATCATCGAACATCCCAGTAGCGGTGCAAGGAGCACTACCAACAATAGCAAATACCTCGATTCCGTCTGCTTTTGCTTCTTGATACTTTTCTTCCAAAACCGTAATGTCCATTTGAAAATTATCGGTTGAAGGGATTTTAATGATTCCTTTTTCACCCAACCCCATAATTTTAGCTGCCCTATCCACACAATAGTGAGCCTCCTCACTAACCATAATTGCGATAGGTTCGGATAATCCATTATTCCATATATCTTGTTTTAAAATGACCCGGCGGGCAGTTAAAAGAGCTGTTAGATTGGCTAAAGTACCTCCAGAGGTTAAAAAACCTTTAGATTCGGCTGCATAGCCTATTTTTTTACAAATGACATCGGTAATTACCCTTTCAATAGCGCTAGGAGCCATACCCATTTCGTAAACCGCCATACCATTATTAAGGAGAGAGCTAATCATACCCGTTAGAGCAGTGACTGGCGCTGCCGGACTTACTTGATGACCAATATAATGCGGATGATGAACATAGGTAGTTCTTGCGGTTATTTCTTTAAAAAGCTCTTTCTTATCCCCATTAGTCAAGAACTCTTGCCAGAAGCGTAACTCATCTTCGGGTTCATTCCAATGAATAGCCTTATTTGTCTTTTCATTGATTTTATCATCTAGGTGTTCGGTAAGGTCATCTACCAAACGATGACCCATTTCCTGAAAACTTTCTGGCGAATAAACGGAGTCTAATAGCGCTTTGTTCATGCATTAAAATTAGATGCTTCTAACTTCTTGGACAAATAAAACCGCTCCTTTTGGGAGCGGCCTTACTTCTGTCGAATTAAATAAAAGTGTAATCTGAATTAGTCAAAGGTATAACCGCTATCCGCAGCTACTTTATCCGCAATTTGTGTGCGTAAAGCTACTACATTAGGGTGGTTATTATATTTTGTGAATCGTTTAAGACCCATTAACATCATACGTTGCTCATCACCTTCGGTAAATGAAACAATGGCTTCCTTTCCTTTTTGTACGATGATATCCGTGGCCCTATACAGATATAGTTGAGACATGGCTATTTGTGTTGATTGGGTGTCTTCTCCAAATCGTTTTGCGTTCTTTTCCGTTCTTAATAATGCAGACTCCGCTAGATATACCTGAATCAAAATATCCGAGGCCGACATTAACAGTTGTTGATGTT
>JBARUM010000164.1:0-1539 GCA_049645725.1 Maribacter sp. | reverse complement strand
CTTCTGAAGAATGATTTTGGGCATACGATACCGATTTTATGGCTGATTCCTTGGATAATTCTTCTTTTAATAGCTTTCCAATAGCGGCGTAATCCCTATTCCCTGAAATAGTCGTAGTAATGATTTGATTGGGATTATAACCCAAATCCTTCGTGCGTATATAATCCATCTGCGAATGGAATACTATGGCTGCAATGAGCAAAAATATACCTAACGAAAATTGAAATACAACCAAGCCGCGACCCGCAAAATTTCTGCCACTCCATTTCAATTTATTGTATAGCACTTCTGAGGGCTGTAGCTTGGAAAGAACAAAAGCCGGGTAAAGGCCCGTAAGTAAAATGATGAATCCAAAAATTAGAATCAGAAATGCTCCTGATTGAAAATTGAGCATTTCTGAAAACACAAAGTGTTTCCCCGTTAGGGAATTGAAAAATGGAATCAACAGTTTTATCGACAAAAGGGAGATTAAAAATGCAATGCCGCAAACCAAGCCTGACTCAATAAGGCACTGAAATATAATCTGGGTTTTGTTACCTCCCGTTATTTTTCTGATTCCTATTTCTTTAGCTCTTTTAATTGCAGAGGCAATACTTATATTTATAAAATTGATGGTCGCCATTATCAAAATAAGTAAGGCAATGGCAATAAAGACAATGGAGTATAATGGATTGCTGGTGTTGACGACTCCAGACTCAATATTGGAATTATTGTCTTTCAGAAGCGGATTCAAGTGAACATCCATAATATTTTGTAAGCCGTAATTGATTTCAGAATCAAAAGCATATCGCGCTAGTTTTTGCTCCACTTGATCCTTGGCGTGTATGGCGAACACACGAGCCAATTTTTGTTTTATTGCCGCTACATCTGCTGAGGGTTCCAAAACCACAAAGGTTCCCAAATAAGCATTTAGCCAATTGGTATCGACAAAGGTAACTTCCAGAAAACTGAAGGGATGTAAAATTTCAAATTGAATGGAAGAGTTTTTGGGAGCATCTCTTGCAACGGCTGAAATTACCAAAGGTTTTTTTAAGCGCTGAAAAGCAGGGTTGTGATCCATGCGCAGCACTTTGCCTACTACATCGGTCGAGTTGAAAAGTTGTAGGGCTGTACTTTCTGAAATCACTACCGAATTTACTTCGTTTAACGCCGTATCCATATCTCCATACAACAATGGGAAAGTAAATACATCAAAAAAATTGGAATCAACGAAAAGTATATTTGAAGTTAGTGTTTTGTCATCGGTAGCGACATCGTAATAAATTTCACCACCCAAGACTCGAGCATATTTCTTTATCTCGGGAATAGCATCTTTAAATGCCTTCCCTTGTACTTGACCCGTACCGCCCGAGGTTCTTGCAATAGCTCCTTTATGTTCCACCATGTTGGTGGTAATCCTGTAAAGGTTTGGATTATTGGCATGAAAATCATCGTAGCTATGTTCCTCGTTCCAATAAATTCCCGCAAAGAGCAAACAGATAATAGCTAAGGCCATTCCTATAATATTTATTGAGGAGTAAAACTTGTTTTTCCACAGGT
>JBARUM010000163.1:0-2116 GCA_049645725.1 Maribacter sp. | reverse complement strand
ACGGTTGTAAAATGTGGTACATCTGTAACATTCGGAATATTTGCAACAACACCTTTTGCTCCTCCTGCAGTTAATGTAGCAATTAAAGCTCCATAACTACCATCAAAACCTTGACCTGGTGCTCCTGAAACAGGAGTTATAGGGTTAGTACCGTCACCACCTGTAGTAGCATATCCTAATACATCATTATTACCGATCCAAAGAGAGAAAAAGCTCGGAGCTTGGCTTACTGCCAACTCTAAAATTGATGCGTTGGTATTGCCAGTAATTCTAATTGCATAAGGGTTGGCCGCAGTAGGAAAATTATCCAAACTACCATAACCTGGCGCTAGTAAGTGGAAACTTTTAGCGCCAGGTACTCCTAAATTGTTAAAAGGACCTGTCGGGTTGTTCAATGCAATATCGGTTGTAACCGTTACATCTCCAATTATCGATTCTAAAGGCACTGGACCAGCACCACCAAAAACCAATCTAGGGCTTTGAATTCGAGTACCACCAAGTGCCAAACCACCAATGTTATCATTGGTCAATGGCTGGGTAAAACTTCCACCACCAGCAAGACTGAATTTTTGAGAAAGTAAGTTAGGAAGAGAAAGGTTCTGACTTGCCTGAAACAATGCACCATCAGTAAAACCTGCCGTCAACGAGTTTCCTAAAGAAACATAATTAGAAAAATCTGCCGACCCCGCTGTTAACACAGGCAGCTCTTCAGCCATTTCTACTGGATTAATATCAACGTCTTCAGGATCATTACAAGCCGTAAAAGCCAATATACCTAAAGAAATATATAAATATTTTAAGTTTTTCATTTCAACTTTTGATTTTAATTAGTTGTTAATTGTCCAAGATAGGTAGTACATAGAGCCTATAAAACCAGTACCTACAGCTGTATAGTACTCATCGCCTAATATATTTGTACCCCCCGCCTTAAACGTAGATTTTATGCTTGGAACAGAATAATTTATTTGTGCGTCTATATTGTGGAATTCAGGTACTACACCTTGAGCAAATGTTGCTTCCCAAAAATAATCATCACTAAATCTATATGAAACATTAAATCCGAAATTTTCAAATAATGCCGTATTTCCGAAAGAAGCCTTGAATTTATGTTCTGGCGTGTTGAAATTTAATTGTAAATCGGGATTAGCTTCACGATCAAAATCTAATTTGGTATATGTATAACTTCCTTCTAAATCATAATTACCTAAAACTTTCATACTTAAAGCTAAAGACGCTCCATATGAATTTACATCAGCATCAGAATTAGTGTACGTACTATACGCTTGAAAATCACCATTTGCTACAGCAGCAACCGATAATCCACCATCGCCAACTACACCATATAGTGGCGCTATTACTACTTCTTGTGATATGAAGTCTTTATACTTGTTATAATAGGTACTAAAATCGATAATTAGTTTATCTATTTTACCTCTATAACCAATCTCCAATGAAGCTACTTGTTCTGGTGTTATGATATCCGGATTAGCGATTTCTAAGACCGCAGGGTTTCCTGTTTGGCTAAGTTCATTCACCGAACTTAAAGAATACGAGTTTTCGTATGCCGCTCTACCAGTTTGAGTAATGCTAGATTGTTGTCCAAAATTATCTTGACCTGCTTGGCTAATGGTAAAATCGCGAGTGTAACGATCAAGGTTATCTGGAGCAGAACCTACCAAAATAGCTCTACCTGCATCCAATCCTATAAAAAGATCCTGTGTTGTAGGGTTTCTAAATCCTGTTTGTGCCGATGCTCTAATATTATGATTCCTATTAATAGTTAAACCTGCAGATATCCTTGGAGAAAAGAAACCATCAAAAAATTCAGACTTATCATAACGTACAGACCCTGTCAATTTTAAGTTTTTCTCGCCAGACAAAGGTAAATTCTTTTGAACTTGGGTGTAGACGCCAAATTCTGAATAGTTAATCGGTCCGTCAGTATCAGTGTAGATGGTACCCGAAGAATTCAAACTATATTCCCTAAATGACCCACCAACTTGTATATCTGCAAAATCAATTAAATGGCTGAAATTATAATTTGCATCTGCATGGTAATATTTTGATGCATCCCGAAACTTTGAACCTGTGCTAAGATCAGGATCGTTTACACTTC
>JBARUM010000162.1:0-3720 GCA_049645725.1 Maribacter sp. | reverse complement strand
CTATATTATCTATATGGCTAATACCACGTACAGTTTTACCCTTTTCGTTTTTAGATTTGGTGATCAGGGTTCCATTTTGCTCTGGACTAAAAGTGTTCTTAATAATTATAGAGATTCCCTTGGCCAGAACTGGTTGTATGGTAGGCGGATATAATACCTTGGCTCCAAAATGGGATAGCTCCATCGCCTCCTCATAAGAAATATGTTCTATAGCCTTGGCCTGTTTGACCATTTTAGGATTAGCCGTAAACATGCCACTCACATCTGTCCATATCTCTAGGACATCTGCCTGTAATGCAGCAGCAAAAATGGCGGCTGTGTAATCCGACCCGCCACGACCTAGTGTTGTAGAATCGCCATTAAATGAACTTGCGATAAAGCCAGGGCAAACTGTAATCTGCTTAGTTGAGGCATTAAAATAGTCAGCACAATTTGAATTCGTAATCTTAAAATCGACGGTATTTTTATTATTTGTTTTGAACGTCTTAATTAGTTCCCTACTATCTTTATAAACGCAGTCCAAATATTCATTGGAGAAATATTCACTAATTATATAAGATGAAAGAAGCTCTCCGTAACTTACAATTTTGTCAGAGAGCTTTTCTGTGATTTCACCAATCAAGTACGCACCTTCCAATAGTGCTTCTAAAATATTTAATTCACTTTTTACCTTACTCAGTACTTTACTTTGAGCAGTAATTGGGATTAGCTCTTTAATCGTATTTAAATGACGGTTTTCAACGACCTTGATTCTGTCTTTGTAGGCTAAATCTTGGTTTGCGGCAAGAGAACCCGCGATTAATAATTCATCTGTTATACCACCAAAGGCTGAAACAACCACAATGATCTTATCACCATAGCCATTAACTATATTTTTAATCTTAATAATACTTTCAGGGCTGGCTACCGATGAACCACCAAATTTTAAAACTTTCATATAAATAAAATATTGACTTCGTGGAATTCTAGGGTGTTAGTAAACACTAAAAACGGAGGTATATAAATATTACCCCAATGGGGTATAAAATGCCATAGTAATTCCATAAGCAACTAAAGCTAGGGATGGAATGCTGTTGATGTTCATACTTTTTAACGGCATATTAATGTTAAAGGTCAAAAGTAGTACATTTGGCTAGCGAATCAAATGTTTCCACAAATTTTTGTGGAATAGTTACTTTTCATCAAATACCATCCCAAAATGAAGCTTTTTAGTGCAGAACAAATCTATTCCGCTGATAAATTCACAATTGATAAACAAAAAATTACTAGTGATGAATTAATGGAGCGCGCCGCTATTCAGATTTTTAACTGGATACACTTGCGAATGCAGGGTGCTCCTGTAAAAATTCATTTATTCTGCGGAATAGGGAATAATGGCGGGGATGGTGTGGCGCTTGCCAGGCATCTACAAGAGCATGGATATAATATAGCTGTTTATGTAGTTAACTATAGCGATAAACGTTCCAAAGATTTTCTACTCAATTTAAATCGCCTAAAAGACAGAAAAATTTGGCCTGATTTTCTGGACTCTGATTGCGAGTTTCCTGAAATTGGAAAAGATGATATAATTGTAGATGCCATATTTGGTATTGGATTAAATAGATCTCCTTCCGATTGGGTTATTAGTCTAATGAGCCATTTAAATAAATCGCACGCTTTTATTTTATCCGTAGATATCCCCTCTGGTTTATTCACCAATAAAATACCTGAAAATACAAATGCTGTAATACAGTCTAATTATGTTTTAAGCTTCCAAGCTCCGAAATTGATTTTCTTTCTTCCCCAAACTGGTATTTATCTTGATCAATGGGAGGTTTTAGATATAGGTTTGGATTCCGAATTTTTGATGAATACTGAAACTGAATATGAGTTAATCGGTAAGAACGAAGTGCTTCCTCTCTACGTTCCTAGAACAAAATTTTCTCATAAGGGTACTTATGGACATTCCTTAATTGTTGGAGGTAGTTATGGTAAAATTGGAGCCGTACACCTAGCTGCTATGGCAGCATTGAAGTCTGGAAGCGGATTGGTAACTGCTTACCTTCCCAAATGTGGTTACAATACGTTGCAAACTTCATTACCCGAGGCTATGGTAATTACAAATGGAGAGGAAGTAATTTCAACTATAGACTTTGATATTACTCCATCGGCGATTGGTCTAGGTATGGGAATGGGAGTCGGTTTAGAATCTGTAAGCGCTTTGAAAGCTTTTCTTGACAAGAATAAAAAACCTTTGGTTATGGATGCCGATGGTTTAAATATTTTAGCATCACATAAAGAGTTATTAAAGTTACTGCCAAAAGATTCTGTTCTTACACCACATCCTAAAGAATTGGAAAGGTTAATAGGCAAGTGGAAGGATGATTTTGATAAGCTTAAGAAAACGAAGGATTTTGCAGCCAAATACAAAATTGTGGTAGTGATAAAAGGGGCACACACAATTACTGCTTACAGTAATAAGTGTTATGTCAACATCACTGGAAATCCGGGAATGGCAACTGCAGGTAGTGGTGATGTTTTGGCAGGAGTTATAACTGGTCTATTAGCCCAGGGATATCCTGCACTAACGGCGGCAATCTTGGGCGTTTACTTACATGGCCGATCTGGTGATATTGCTATTGAAAGAACAGGTTATCAGGCACTTACTGCCACCAATCTAGCGGAAGGTCTTGGAGAGGCGTATTTGGACCTTTTCCAGGTCGAGGAGCCTAAAGTAGATGAAGAACAAACATCCGAATAATTACTTTGTGAGTTTTTTAAATGCTATTTGGTCTTTATCCGGCGTTTGACCCACTTAAGAGCATTTTCAAACTCGATAAAAAACTTCATGGGCTTTTTGTAGAAAAGCTTTTCTATTTTAAAGTTATGCATATCAATTTCCTTAACAGAAACGATTGCGAAAGCTTTTAAGTTTTCAAGCTCTTTAAGATAATTGTAGATAGTTGGATCAATGGCATAAGAATTTTTACGTAGGCTTATGAACCCGAAATTCTTGTCCCGAAAATGAATCTCTGAAATACCTATAATTTGATAAGCACGCTCCAATGTTAAGGTAGCACCTTCATCGAAAATAGATACCATATAATTTTCATATACTTGAATCTTTCCAATTTCTAACTCATATTCTCTAACAACAATTTTTTTCTTCGCCGATCCAACGCTCATTTTATGTGTATTATAATGTCCGAGACGAAAGTAGAAGGATATAGGTCTTCAATATAAAATATTAGATTAAAGGCTCAAATATCGTTCGTAATGCGTATAGCTAGATACTTTGTATTTTATTTCCTACGGCAGCAAAATTATTGTACGAAAAAAGGAGTCTCCTTATAAGACTCCTTTTTAATAATAATAATTGTGTAAATCCTAAGTCTTAGAAGATTTTTCCGCTTTTTTAATTTTTATTGTGAGCTCCTCACTCTTTTTGTCAAGGTCCATAAATATATTATCGCCTTCATCTAGCTTGGAGTTTACAATTTCTTCAGCCAATGCGTCCTCAATATATTTCTGAATAGCTCTTTTGAGAGGTCTTGCTCCATATTGCTTGTCGAAACCTTTTTCGGCTATATAATCCTTAGCTTCATCAGTAAGGTTAAGATTATAACCTATGTCCCTAATTCTATTATAGAGCTTGGCCAATTCAATATCGATAATTTGATGAATATGTTCCCTTTCAAGAGGGTTAAATACGATAACATCATCTATTCTATTAAGAAACTC
>JBARUM010000161.1:0-8217 GCA_049645725.1 Maribacter sp. | reverse complement strand
ATATATTATTAAACCTCTTACTTCTGAAATGCTTGAATCTATAATCGCTGCAAAAAAAGCAAGTTAGATATTATCTCTCACCAGGCGTAAAATCAGATGGCGCCAGTTGTGGTGAATTTATCGTGCCGTTATCAACGGTATCATTATATAAAATCCATTCCGTTGGTAAATAGTTAGGGTTTCCCTTAAAAACCTCTATTTTTCGTACCGCCCTACCATCCTCAAATTCATGATTTGTTCCAGAACCATCTTCGCCAATTATTCCAAAAACATCTATAATAGTTCCAAAGGGATCTACCAATTGTAAGTTGTCATCCCCATTGGAGTCCGATGGTGAATTAGTTCCGGATGCAACATCGGGTGCAAAGCCATACACATTTTCAAATTCTTGTGCATTGGGAGAGATTACCAAAGTTGTTTTAGCATCTATCGTGTAATCGGAAAGGCTCAATGATGAACTTACTTCTATGCTGGCGTTAGTATACCGAAGCACCTGCCATCCCTTTAAAGACAGTGCTTCGTCCCCTGAGTTATATATTTCTACAAATCTTGCGCCAGAGTTATTATCAGGATCGGCAAGTTCAGAAAAGAAAATATTCTCGGATGTGAACTCGTCAACCAAATCCTCACAACGTTCCTGGTCAAATTGAATATCCTCTAGATTACGAATTACAAGTTGAAAGGTACTGTTTTCTTTAGTCAACAAACCAGTAATACTTCCTCGTTTTTCCGGTAACATTATTTCCTGAAAATCAGAAAATCCACTATTTAACAGTATTATCTGATCATCCGCACAGTCCACTAAAAGCCTCTCGGTTTCCTCTCTTTCTAAAGCAAAGGAAAGCCCCAGATCATCCTCAGAAACTTCAATATTTTCAATCCTTATTAAAGTGCCCACCATATCCTCAGTTAATCCGGCGATATCTGTTCTAAACGGAACGATAGTTTCAGAAGCATCGCATGAGACCAAAACATGATTAAAAACAGCGGTATTGGGAAGTCTTCCAACTGATAAATTTCCAAATGAGCTAAAGACACCGCCCAATTTGAAAACCCCTTTAGATTTTCCCAAAAACAATCCTTTTAGTTTTATTAAGATCCGTTGCCCCACATCAAAAAATAAATGGGAATCCCTTAAATCTACTTCTATCTGCAGACCCTCCGACGGATTGGAAGGACTATCTTGAAAATGAACGACACTAAAAAAGTTACCTGCCTTATCCGATGAAATTACATAACCCTCCAAAATCAAATCTTCCTGTATTTGAATAGTTTTATCCACATACAAACTTTTGACATTACTATAACTGGTATTTGGTTCAACATCATCAGCACATTCCAAGGTCGGCATTTCAAAATCCCTATTCTTCACACAACCACATAAAAGGATAATAGCCATGAAACCGGTAATTAATTTTATGTAGGGTACCTTTAGTATCATTCTTGTAATGAATTAATTAAAAACTGATCGCTACGTTCAAAAAATAAGTTCGTCCGTATCCATACCAATATTTTGGAGCAAAAGACGGCGAACCACTTAAATTATCCTGCGCCAGTTGGCCAAAATTCCCATTTCTACTTTGTTCATAGCCACCTGTCCTAAAAACAGTGTCAAACAAATTATTTATACTGGCAAAAACTCCAATATATTTACCCTTTTTTAACCAAGATTTACCACCCACCATATTCAGTAAATAAAAATTGTCCAATGGTGTTTGTGCTAATAGTTTATCTACATTTTCATCAGTGGCATCAGGAAAATTTTCACCTGTTTCCGGGTCAAGATAAAAGCTTTGAGTTCTGGTTATGGTAGATATATTCGCATAGTTGTTGGCTAAATAGTTGGCGGTCATGCCTATCCACCAATATTTAGGGTCCCGATACTCAATCCCCAATGCAAAGGCTTTTTGGGGGCCTTGTGCCAGTTTATATCCTTTAATAGCTGCCGGACCTAAATCTTTAGACCCACTAATATCAATCAACTCCTCATCGGCATCGGCAGTATCAAAATTAATAGTAACAAATGGGTCACTAGCATATAGATATTTTCCAATAGATGCTACCCCTGATAATTTTACCGTAGCGGATAATTGATATTCCAACCCCATTTCTATACCCATATGCAACTTATCAAAGTCCGTTAGGACTTCTTGGACAAAATCCGAACCTACACCGGCATCAACAAAGAAAAAGTTGATATCGGTCGTATTTTGAAACCTTGTATAAAAACCACTCATTCGTCCCGTTAACTTTGGCATTCTCAAAAAATAATTCAAATCAACAGTAGAAATAGTTTCGCTCTTTAAGTTTGGTACAATTAGATTGGATTCTCTCGGGTTTACAAATACATTCTGTAAAACGGGAGCACTATTCATGTAAGCGGCATTAGAAGTAATCCAATGTCTCCCGGTAATTTTATAGGTAGCTCCGCCTTTAATTCCCATATTTGAAAAAGCTGTTTTTTCACTAACTCCGAACGAATTCTCTCCAAACCGTTCATTCTCAAAAAGTCCATTTCTTTGAGAGCTGACTGAGGAATATTGCCCTGCAATAAATGCTTTCCACTGCGTAAAATCCAAATTCAACTGAGCAAATATGTCGGTTTGGTTTGCCTCCAACTCATAATTATAGTTAAAAATATCTCCCTCTAATTTATTTATATCACTTAAAATATCATTTCTGGTATCGGAAAAAGTATCTATGTCCTCATGAAAAGCCGCTCCCAATAAATCATCTATTTCAGCATAATTTTCTGATCTTAAATTTCTACTTGTAATTCCAAAATCGAATTTAATATTATCGTTCATTTTAAAATTTCCATTCAAACGTCCAGTAAACTGTGTATCATCTACTGTATCGTCATATAACACATATGCCGCCTTATTATTCTGTGATTGCCCATTGTTTGCCCGGTATACATTGTCCCAATTTAATTGCGGATTGTTCAAAAAGCCTTCTTTGGCAATATTAGCACTAACAAAATTGGCACCTATTGGGCTATTGATGTAAAAACTTGGAAGGTATCGATAATATGTGGGGTCCGGATTAGGTGCGTTAAAATACCCAAGTCTACTTCTGGCATGAGTACCGGTTTGAAAAACAATTCCGGCGCTTAGATTTAAAGTCTCCGAATCATGGAAGTAGTTCAACATCACAACAGGTTCTGCAATTTTTCTTTCTCTTGAGTTTCTGATTTTTCCATCCTGAGTTCCCCAATAAGGATTGTAGGTGTTGCCCACCAAATTGAAGGTCTCTTCGGTAATCGCAGAAGATCTACCTCTCCTATTGGAGGCTAAAAAAGAGGTCAAAGACAGACTGTTTTTTTCATTGAATTGATATTCCACGGCTCCATAAAAAGAATATGAATCATACAATGTACCGTCTATATAACCTTCTTTTGCCCACCGTCTTGAGGAGGAAAACATATAAGCCAATCCATTTTCCTGTAATCCGGAATTATATGTCGCCATTATCCTACCAGTATATGTTCTATTGGATGCTGAGCTTGAAATTCGGAATCCTGATCTTAAACCAGAGGGTCTTAAATCTATATTCGTGTTTCCCAATATTCCTCCAAAAGTATACTCTGAAGCTGTAACCCCATTTGAAAACTGTTGATTACGAACAACGTCATTAAGCCCACCCCAGTTGTTCCATTGAGGTCTCCCATCAAATATCTTGTTCATTGGAACTCCGTTAAGAAGAACTTCGCCATATTGAGAGTCATAACCCCTTACCCGGAAAAATGCTTGCCCAAAATCAAAAGCTGCCCTATTTAAAAATACATCTCTAGTGGATTGTAAGAGTCCTAACGCATTGGAACTTCCCTCATCATCCAATAACTCGGCATCAGTAAGGGTTATTAGGTTATCGTTCCTTTCAAAAGTAATATCCTTTTCTAAGTATATCGTTCCAATATCCAAACTCTTAGCATCTATAACTATAGGTATCCTTTTGACCGTATAGTCCAAATATGAAAGAGCCAGAATAAATTCACCTTTTAAGGTGGTTTTTAATTTAAAATAACCAGCACTATCTGTTTGACTTTCAACTTGATCTCCTTCAATGGAAATTGCTATCCCAGATAATGGAATATTGTCCAAACCACTTAAAATGGTTCCAACTACAAGAGTCGGTTCTTGGCCACATAGAATTAATAAATCTAGGAAAAGTAGAACAAGCGTATATTTCCTGAGCATTCGGTTTGGTTACTACAATGTTAATGGTAAGTGACAATATATTGAGAAAGTAAGAGATAGTTCCTAAAATTCCGATTAATATGGTTTATTTTGGGCTTAACGATTAGTATCATGCGGTTTAAAGCCTTCTATTTTCTATTTTTCATGTTTTCGGCAGCCTATTGTCAAAGTGAGCAGCAATATAAATTAAGGACTGTTGCCTTCTATAATCTTGAAAATTTATTTGATACCAAAAACGATACCTTGATTTTTGATGATGACCGCACACCGGAAGGAAAGGACAAATGGACCCAAAAACGTTTTCACAAAAAAATAGAAAATTTATCAAAAGTCCTTTCCGAGATAGGTTCAGATTTAAGCAATACTTCACCGGATATCATAGGGGTATGTGAAGTGGAGAACAAACAAGTGCTTCTTGATTTAATTAATCATCCAAATCTTAAAGAAAAGAATTACGGTATTGTTCATTTTGATTCTCCCGATGAACGCGGAATTGATGTTGGACTCCTATACAAGAAAAGTGTCTTTGTCCCTTTAAATTTTGACAGTCGGAGACTACTCCTATTTGATGATAAGGATGAACGTAACTATACGCGTGATCAACTTGTCGTGGAAGGCGTCTTAGATGATGAAAGGTTATTTTTCATCGTAAACCATTGGCCCTCTAGAAGCGGTGGTGAGTTGCGAAGCAGGCCTTATCGTTTAGCAGCTGCCAAACTAAATAAAAGAATAATAGATTCTATTAGAAGAATGGATAGTGATGCCAAAATTATTGGTATGGGTGATTTTAATGATGACCCCGTTGATCCCAGTTTTAAAAAAATTTTAGGTGTAAAAGGAAAAAGGAAACAGCTAGACTCAATGGATCTATTTGGCCCGATGGAAAAACTGTTTAAAAAGGGTTTTGGTTCTTTGGCATACCGGGATCGCTGGAATTTGTTTGACCAAATATATATGACCGCAAACCTTACAGGTAATTCAAACGATTCATTTAACTATTGGAAAACAGGAATTTACACCCCTTCCTATCTAATGGACCCAAAAGGAAAGTATAAAGGTTACCCGTTACGTAGCTATGCAGGCGGTAGTTATATTGGTGGTTATAGTGACCATTTTCCTGTTTATATTCATCTGATTCGAAAAAATGTTTCAGAAAATTAAATTTTCATCGAAAAAAGCAACCTTTTTTATTTGTAGCATCTTATGATAAAACTAATCATGAGAAAAATATTCGTCTACGTTCTTGTCCTTATGTTTATGTTAGGATGCAGCAATGATGATGAGCCGCAAGAATGTGGCGGCATAATAGATTTTGCTCCTTCTCCAAGTTTTATAGTAGAACTCATAGACAATAGTGGCAATAATTTAATAGAAAGTGGCTATTTCAATAAGAATGATATTATGGCTAAACTAGATGAACAAAACTATTCCGATATTATAACTACAGATTTGGTAACAACCAAAAATGTGCTACACCTACCTACATATGTAGGAAAAGAGGGTATTAACCAATGGATAGTTAAAATATCGGAAACTATTCAAGATACTTTAAATTTTAATCTAACCTTGGTAAACACAAGAATAAAGGAAGAAAATATATTGTTCTGTGGAACCTTCTTAGACTTGGATGAGGCGGCTTTTAATGGAAAGGATATTGCTCTAGAGGTATCGGAAGATCAACGATTCTTTGGATCCATAGTGCTATTTATAAAAAAAGATGTCAATTAAAAGTATATAAAAGATTCAATCAAGGCTGTCTTAAATAATTTACAATGAAAAAGAGTTTTTTAGTACTAATTGCTACATTAATGGCAACTTCATGTTCTAAGGAAAAAGACCCTTGTGAAGGACTTGTTTTAGATGTAATTCAGCAACTATTGGTAGTTGAAATTGTAAACCTAAATGGCGATAATCTCATTGAAAATGGCACTTATGAAGCAAATACTATTTTTACGGATCGCAACGGCACAAAGACAATCCCGGTAGTATATGACAAATCACAATTGCCTAATTTACCTGAGGAACTTAAAAATGTAATCGTTATTAATATTTTCAATTCAAAATCGGAACTCAACACTGTTAGCATTCACTTAAGTGAAGAAGAAGTGGACGTTTTATCCATGAATTTAGAGGTGAAAAGTGAAGGTTGCAGCGGTTCCTTTTATAAAATTATAGGAATAAATTACAATCAAGAACCAATAGAATTTGATGATATCGGAAACAATTATTATAAGATTACCGTTGTGAAATAATAGTACTTATATCAGCCCTGTTTTCATTAATCCAACTCTGTTAATTGAATATTCCTCCACTTCACCTTTATACCTCCACCATCATGGATTTGTAATAATATGGAGCCTTCTCCTTTTCCGATTATGACATCAGTAAGCGTAATCATTTTGGTTCCATTGAGCCAAGAAGTAATGGTATCACCATCAACTTTTATCTTCATCGTATTCCATTCGCCCATTTTTAAAACATCATCTTTTTCTTTTTCGGGTTGTAAAAGCCAATTTCTACCGTAGGACTCATAAACCCCTCCCGTATGATACCCCGGTGGTGCTACCTCTACCTGCCACCCACTTACCGTAGTACCATCAACAGTAGATCGTATAAATACGCCACTATTACCATCTGCCTCCTGCTTAAATTCCAGTTCCAGAATAAAATTCTTGTAGTGCTTGTTTGTGCCTAAATAACCATATTTTTCATCCTGTCCGCTTTCACAAATCAGAAGTCCGTCTTCTACGTACCACTTTTCCGTTCCGTAAACGGTCCATCCTTCAAGATTCTCCCCATTGAACAATAATTCTGTTTGAGCATATGTACACATGCTAAGAAACATGGCCACCAAAAAGTATAATGTTTTTCGCATATTACTATTTTGCATAAACCACTAAAACCACTGGCTCCAAGGAATTCTACTTAATATTAAGAGTAGCCCTATCCCGTAAAAAATAGCAATGCTTTTGAACTTTTTATCCCCTTCTACAAACTTCTTATGCCTAGACCATCCTATGGTTATGAAAACAAGTGCCAAAATATTTATAGTAGGGTGTTCTACCGCTAGCAAACGAGCCGCCGAGTTTAACCCTCCCATTCCAAATTCCTGAATAGCACTTAAACCATTTGGCGAAATAAAATAAAGAAGCAGACCGACCAGCAATTGAATATGGCAAAGAATAAGTGCGAAAAGACTAATTCTTAAATCTTTATCCATGGTGAAAATCCTTTTTCCCAAAAGCCCCGTTAAGGCATTAGCGACAGCTAAAAGTAATATTGCCAGAGCTACATAGGCCAAGTAAGAATGTAAACTTTGTATCCATGAATAGGCTAAACTTATTTCTTCCATATTATTATTTTTTGTATTCTTAAATATACTGCTTTTTAAGCATAAAAAACCCTGCGTAAAGCAGGGTTTTAAGATGTATGTTTGTCTAATTAAACAAATATCTAATGCCCACTTGTAACCTCCATGTTTCACCAATACTTGAAGATGGTCTGAAACTTTCTGTAGGTAACTCAGATGTACCACTTACAGAATTCAAACGATAAACTGGTTCTCCAGCAGCGTTGATTCCTCTGTAGTTCAATAGGTTTCTTTGAAGCTCGAACTGAGGGACACCCCAATCCGAGTTGAACATATTACCCACGTTCAAGAAATCCATTGATAACTGAATTTTATTCTTTTTGTCCCTAGTTAAGTTGATATCTTCTGTAATTCTTAAATCATACCTGTTCAACCAAGGGTTTTTTGCGCCATTCCTTTCGGCAACTTGCCCTCTGTTTTCCCTTAAATACTCGTCTTGCGCTATATAAGCATTCAATGCATTTACTTGGGCTTGTTCCGTAAGGGTATTACCGCCTAGAGTAAACTCTTCAAAATTTAACTCCGAAGCATCGTTTGGAATATACATTAAACGTTGTGAATCATCTCCAAAATCTCCTGAGTACGTATAGCTATATCTTCCATTCTCACCACCTTCCCAGAAAACGGATATAGTAGTATTATCTGTTC
>JBARUM010000160.1:0-3552 GCA_049645725.1 Maribacter sp. | reverse complement strand
CATAGCGATGTTGATCATCCATCAGAAAAATAACATTAGGACGTTTTGGAGTTGCAAGCTCCTTCTGCTTTGGTGTTTTATCGCCGCAGGAAATTATCAGCGTAATAACAAGAGTAATAAGCACCATTCTTTTAACGTGTAACATATTATATTCCTTTTTTATGTCCTTCTTATTTTTTAGAAAATTCACATATTTTCAGTAGAGGTTAATCTTAGAGTAATTTAGTGACTAAACTGTACTTTTCTAATCTTCAAAACTAACTTAACCAATGCACAAACGGTGATTAAGTAAATAGTGTTTTTTAATTTTCACGCCCATATCTTTAATAAATCGTGCTCATAATTTGAACTGGACCTAATAAACCGGACGAAATTGGCTCGGTAAATTTAAATGAACGCATCGCCTCTTTCGTAGTGAAAGTATATCTACCCGTCTTGAACTCTTGCCCTCCTAACAATCCGTTATCGAACTTTACTGTACGTACATTGGCATCAGGTTCTTGTGTATCCCCGAGTAAGCGGTTTATCCATCGGTTGGCTACCTCTATTTCCAATTCGTTCGTTCCCACTTTCAAGGCCTTAGAAATATCCAAACGCCAAGGAGCACACCAGACCACTCCTAAATCTTGACCATTTAATTTTACCCTAGCAATGTCGTTCACTATTCCAAGATCAATGAAATATGTTTCCCTGTTCACTTCATCAATTTGAAAGGTCTTTTTGTACGTTCCAATACCGGAATAGTATTTTATCCCCCGTTTTTCATGTGTAGTCCAGTCCATCAATTCATCGAATTGGATACTTTCCGGACCTCCGAATTTTGAATCAAAACCAACCTGCCAAGAACCTTCTATAGCTATTAAAGGAATAATTTTATCAAAATTACCATCTGTCTGCTCGCTGATATCTTTATTTTCACCACTCTTGGAGAAGGTAATAAAGAAGCTTTCATAAGGAAAGAATTGCAGAGGAATTATGGTATTACCATTTTCAACGGAATAATCAGTTATTAGTCGTGTCTTACCAGTTGTTGGCAACCAAAGTTCAGGTATGCCCTCTGCCCGAAAGGTGCAACTGGTTATTTGGGAAACATCAGTCCGGTTGGCCACAAAGTAGATATCCTGGTCAGCTGTTTTGCGATGACCAAAACGAATGTTATCATTTTCCGATGTGAAATCTTCCGTAATGTTCAATTGCTTAAGAAATTTAGCAGTATTTTCATAACTGGGATACAGCTCATCAAATTTCAAATCGGTTAGACTTCCTCCCCAATAAATCATTCCTTTCCCGAACTTTTGATTGTTCCTCTCTTTTGGCGTTTCTAGCGTCCCCCAAAGTTTTTCAGCCATCATTTTTACCTCATCATCACATGCTGGATAATTGGTCAAACTTGGAGATTTAATGGGAGGTGTACCAATGATTTTAGCCCCCTGCTCAACCAATGAGGTTATTTTTTGTAGCAAAGCTGGCGTCATTGATTGGAAATTGGGCAACATCAATATTTCATAGGAAGATGCCCCAGGAAAAACAATCTTACCTCTTTCAACAACAGCGCGCTCCATTAACATTGTTGGAGAACAGGCATCAAAACCGTAGCCTTTTTTATCTGGAATGGCACCATTTTCTTTTATTGCATCGGAAGGAGGCGTAAATACCATGGGGGCGCCTTCCGGCGTAAGATAAAGGATATCCGAGACTGCCTGCCCCTGCTGCATCATATGCGAAGAACGGTTAATATACTTGTGGTATGCCTCCACCATTGGCCACCAGGTTTGTCCTCTATCCCAATGAACACCATACTGCCCCATCGTCATCCCTGGACGATGTTCATCCCCCAAGGGTTTATGGGCGAAGGTATGGTACACAAAGCGGTTCACCCCCAATGCCAATGCCCAGTCACTTTGGTCTTTCATAGACCAAGGATATTCCTGCCAAGCTTGTGGGTTGCTGGATGTAAATACCTCGGCACCAACAATAGATCGTCCTGTAATATGCGAAATAGAAGTAGCTTCTAGAACGGCATACCAAGTGACAAACCCAAAACGTTTGCTCCAAAATTCAGCCATGATAACATCTGCGATCGCACCTAAATCCAAATCTCCTGCCGGGTTCATATCGTAGGGTTCAATAGTTAATTCAAGTCCGTTTCTATGTGCATATTTTTTTGCAAATTCAACATGATTTTCCAAGACCAACTCTTTACAGGTTTCTCGCAAATCCCATAAAAAGCGTTCTGTAATTTCTGTACTTTTGATTACGCGACCAGTATATGCTAAAAAATAGGGTTCTGGGTCATATCCCCTTCGTTTTTTGAACTGTTCTACAATACCCTCTGTCCAATTTTGGGCACCGCTTTCCCAACTATCCATATGAAAACCAGTCCAGCCGACTCCTTCTTTTCTTGGCGCGGTCTTTTTCAATAAAATATCTGTATAATTTTTAAGGTGATTTTTAAAAGCGAGCGAATCCATTTTATTGCTTTCTAGGCCAATAACCGGTTCTGGGGAAGGTCGCGTACTAGCGCCAGTGACTCTTTTTCCCATGCGAATGATCGTCCAGTTTCCTTTTGGAGCATCCCAAACCAGACGACCGTTAGGTTCCATATATTTCGTAATATTAAGAATATCATCATTTTCAAGAACTAGCGCCCCAGCAACCTCTTCATGACCGGTAGGGTCGGGCAAATAAGGTTTTACGTTCGGCTTTGAGGAATAGGGATCTCTTTCATAGAGTGCCTTTTCGTTAATGTCTTCAATCACCGCTTTCTTACTATTGGGAACGGCATAAACCCTTACGTCCTCGTAGTAAGGATCTTTCAAATTGTGCCACTGGGTACTTCTTTGTTGGGGTACAGGGAGCTTTATCTTTATTCTTTTATTTCCCTTGATTTCCGTCTCGCTATACACCAAATGTTTCATTGATTCTTCTGGTGTGACCCACGGACCACCACTACCACACCATCCCGGACCGGCACCCAATAATATTTTGATGCCTAGCCGTTCCGCTTCACGAACCGCATGTACATATAAGTCTTGCCATTCTTCACTCATAAAATCAATAGGGCCTCGTGGCACGCCAATTCCAACTTCAAGGAATATCAAGTTTTGGATACCGACCTCTTTCATCGATTCAAGATCTTTGGTCATTTCTTCCCGAGACAGGTTTCCGTCCATAAAATACCAATACACACCTGGAGCGGAGGTGGATGGCGGGTTTAAAAAGCTATTTTTTAAAGCAGAGGTCTCGTCCATCTGCTGAGCAAAACAGAGGCCAACAGACAGCATGAAAAGTGCTATGGGAAATTGCTTAATTCTTAAAATAGAAATGTTCATAATAAAGACTTTAATATGCTATTGTACTTAATTTTTTATGTTAGACTGCATTCAAATAATTACCGTATCCTAATAAGCCTACGGAAATCAAAATCACCAAAATACCGGAGCCTACTGTTATTTTAGCCGTTTTACCAGCTCCCTGCCATTCTCTTAATACAATGCCCCAGATATTACCGACCAGTATAATGCAAGACATATGAAGCACCCAGCCCGTAGC
>JBARUM010000159.1:0-5146 GCA_049645725.1 Maribacter sp. | reverse complement strand
AACTAGTAGTGAAACAATTGCAAATAATGGTAAAATAAGCTTTTTCATGTATGTTATAATTTAAAGTTAAAATTAAAAAGTATGGTGCAGACTGAACTGTAATTGTCCTTTCTGCCAGTTTACGGTGGTCTGTTCCATCCACCCCAACTGCAATCTAAGTTTATCGCTAAGGGCATAGCCCAGGCCTAAATATGTTCTGTTCCGATCAAAGAACTGTACTTCCCTACCATTCCCGATCTGTCTTTCACCATTAATGAATATCTCGTTGTAGAAAGCAAAATAGGGTGTACTCTTGTCCAGTGTGGTTCCTTGGAATGGAACGTTTACAAATATGTTATAGCGGTACCGTGTTCTAAAATCCTGATTCTCGACCCATCTTTGTTCATAGCGAAAGCGATGTGTTACAAGCAATCTTTTCAGGACGGTATTTGAAAATAGAGCTTCTTGATAGCTACGGTTTTAAGAAACCGGGTCATCAATATCAGTACCGAACTGGCCAGTGGTAATATTAGCAAAACCTAAGGTAAACTTTATACCAGAATCCTTTGGCGAGTATGTAAGGCCCGAACGTAACAACAACTGCTCCCGGTCTCCCAGACCCCGCCAGTCACGATATTGGAAGTCGCCCTGAATTCCCCAATTAGATTCCTTAAAAGTTGTATTGTAGAAATACATGTACCAAGCTCCTAACTGATTTTCATCCGGACCTTGTGCAACACCTTTAGTAAACCAAACAAGGCATAGAGAAATAAGCAAACACGATTTTTTCATTACGTTTAAAGTTTTATTTGATTTGCTAAACGAATGTAGTTCTATTCGTTATTTCAAAAAGTACATTTAACAAATATTTAATAGTTATACTTTTATACATCAATAGTCTTACTTTTAATTTTGAAATTTTAATGATTTTATATAAAATACATCCGGCCATCGTATGTCCACATTAACTTTGCATGAAGTGATGTGTCCTTCTGTTTGCAATTAAGTCTATAATTCTTCAGCATATTTTTAAGAGAGAATGCACTATATCGCGAAAGAGTTGCCAAATAACTCTATTCGGTAGTATTAGCAATCTACGATTTACTCCGTTGATCAATCTTAATCTAATTGGCTTGCTATTTTTACTATAACAGAAGGAACACATCCATATAGCCTTATTATACGTGAATGAAAGCATCGTATAAAGTACGTATGACTTAACATATAGATGATGAACTTTAAGTACCATTGACCTAGAGATAGCTATAAGTTCTTCCCAAAAGCCCAAGCCCTTAAATCGCCAATACTGTGAAACATATAGCCCCTACTGGTAAGTTAGGGATCTATGGCTGCAATTCATAAATGGGTTTTTCCGGCATGATAACTGTACCTTATTCCCTGAAACTACAACCGTAAATCTTCATCATGGCCAACCTTTGCATCCTATACAAATAGTCGGAAACTTTTCTTTCAATTACTTTAGCAGCGCAGCTTTAGCTCTAGCACATACTATGTATATGTATTTCTTTTTACCATAAATATTGGTAAACGCTTCTTGTCCGTCAAAGCAATTTGTACCGCGTTTTGTTATGAATTTTTCTTTAAGCCAAACTTGAAGTTGATTTGTGGTTTTTTCAAACTTTTCAGATTTGTCCTTCACGTTCCCTTTGTCAAGATATTGATTGCAATATTTTATATAATACAAAAGACCATAATCCGTAATTTCAAGGGGAGCGCGCATTTCTATTGTCTCATCCCTACGCCAAATCTCCTCTTTTAGATATACGCCCTTGTCATCGGTAAGTTCTAAATAGTTTTTCGTGTCAAGTTCATTAGCCGAAAAATAGAAGGCTAAGTATATTTTGTCCGAAATTTGTAACGCTCTTTCTAGGGAAACCTTTTCAAATCGTCTTTTCTTTTCAGAATCTAGCCAAAACCAACAATACCCATTTAAGTTTAAGTTCAAGAAAATGAATTGTAAAAAATCCTTTAGGTTGTTACCTGACCAATAACTTGTCAATTGTTTGATCTTGTATTTAATATTAGGTCTCTCACAAAAAGTAATCGGGTTTTCAATTAGTGTTTTTGTTGGTGAGTACTTAATATCAATTGAAATTGGTTTTGAAATTTTATTGCATACCGTGCAAGTTGTAACAATTATTATTTCCCTAATATCTTCTGTTCCTTCCCTTGGCACATAATTAAAAGCCACATAAAACCATTCATTTTTACAGCTGCATTTTTTCTTTTTAGGATACTCATTTTGGATAAGATCATACCAATAGTCTATACTGTCAAGGATAAGATAGTTTTCTTCATTTTTAGCAGTCAAAAGTCCAACTCCTTCATCTTGAAATAAACGAATCTGAAATTCATTTGTTCCGTTTTCCGTAGATATATTTTTAGATATTTCTTGTTTCACTATGTCTGTTTTATGATTGCTGCGAAAAAGTGCCTTCACTCCATTTTTTTTCTATTTCGTTCCAACAATAGTATATAAGTAAGTGTAGCAACAATAATAAGCGTTAAAAGTACATATGGCCTTAGGTCTGTACTTGTCATTACGGCACCTCCATTAGTCCATGGTTTTCCTAAACTTATCAAGGAAAAAAATGAATAGATGACTCCAAGAAATGACCTTCCAGCAACACTTTGTAAGCCATTACCACAATCAGAGCAAATGATAAAACCATAAATAAACCCAGTTATAGGCAAACAAGCTATAGCTCCTGTAATTAAAGAGGTTTTGAGAATCTTTTTGTTCGACCTGATATTTTTACCAAAATCACTTAGGTTCATTTAAATCCTTTTTATGTTTTTTAAAATCCCATACATTCTTTTGAATTAAGAAAATTAAAAGGCAAGTTGTGATAAGGTTTAACCAATTAGATAATGATTCTAAAGGGACATTTGTATTTATAACAGAAGTAACTAATGAGTATCCAAGAAGTATTCCTCCTAATCTTAGCAAACTTCTATTTTTGAATAAAAACCCAGTCACGATAGTTATTAGCCCTACTATGATTAAGGTATAATATACAAATGCCCAAACATATAATCTTAATAATTCGTACCAATGACGTTCTATAAGTAAGGAAATCAGAATTATTCCTATAATTATGAGACAACTAAAGGATAAAATACGGAGTATCTTTTCAAGTTTTTTAGTGTTTGGTTTTACTATTCTTTTCACTTTAAAGCTAAATCCAGAGTTTTATTAATTATTGTCAATCCATTTTTGACGTCTCAGGTCAAACCATTTTTCAGTGTCATGAATCTTTAAGGTATGGTTCCCTTTAACCTTTAAACCCCCAGCTTTTTTCCAGCATACGTTGAACCAATCAAACACCTTCTTCTCCAACTGTTCTTCATAGGCGTCAATTCTATCCCAATCGTCGTCAAAATCTTCTGCGTATACCTTTAAGTCTTTATCATTTATGAACCCGTTTGGATATTCAGGCAATAATTGTTTGTGTCCTAATTGCGTGTTTTCTGAGTCCATCGGATAAAAATGTATACCAAAGCCATCTACAAAAATTTCAAAATCAAAAAAATGAATTTCTTCCTTGACGTGTTTTTTATGCAAGCCATAATCTCCTTTTATAATAGTGTTGAGGTCTTCTAACATACGTTTCTCCATTGACTCCAAAAATGAAGTGATTTCGCGTAACCTATTCAGTTCAAATTCCTTCAACTTCGCTTTTTTCTTCCAAAAATTAAATTTCATGTTCTTTTTAGTTTGCTAACACTGTAAGTCAGGATTATTTTCATGTATAACATCTTCACCATAAAATAGATACCAATCCACAATTCTATCGCTTATACCGTCGTAAAGGTCATCCCCCAAATAAGGCCGCCGCTCATAATTCAGTTGATTTAAGTCATATTTAATTTGCTTTACTTGCATTGCATTAAATAACTTGGAATCCGCTAATTTTTGCCTTAGATACCGTACCAATTTTCCGTGGCAATTTTTATTAAAATTCCCATTACCGTTTCTTTGAGCTTCGTCCCTCAATTTTTCAAGAGCTCTTAGGAGTTCTCCTTGCACAAATTCCGCTTGCCCGGATTCGGGAACAAAATTCTGCCAAACGTATTTTGCTTTTGCCGCATATTCTTCTGGTGTCAATTTTTGAGCGTTTGTGTAGTTTACAACAACCAATAATATGATTAGGTTTAGTGTTTTCATTATGCTTTATTCAAAAAATCCTGTTGTGTATATTCTATCGAACAACTCATCAATACTTGATCCAAGTTCAATTATCGCATCATACTCAAAGATGAACGGTATTAGAATGTAGGTAGGCTTTTTACTTCTAAAGTCAATTGCCATTAACTCTCCGCCGCCGTTTCCTCCGATAATAAAAATATCTTTATCAAATTCCTCAATCCCACAAGAGCTATTATACTCTAAAAGCACTTCTGCTTTATCAAACACAACATATTCTTCTCCAATTTCTCCTTCACCACCATTGAACTGTTTCAATAATTCAATATAATCTGTAGGTAATCTTTCAGGTAATTTTAAGGAAACTAACTGTTCCAAGGTAATGCCAGGATTGGCATCGAACTCTTTTAAATATTCGGTTTTAATCATCCTTTTTCAAATGTTTATAGATTAATAAGAATCCTAATTTAGGATCATAAACTGTTTTTTCTTTTTGCCATCGCTGGTCATAATAAACGTATCGTTTTCGTAAGTTCCGTAGAACGGCACATAATAGGTGTTTCCATTATTGTTCTGTATTTTGTTATAGGACACCTCTCCACTTGGAGTATATGTAAAGTCATAAAGTGCCGATGATTCCAATATACCTTTAGAGACTTTAGTTCTACCGTCTTTTTTCTCCGTAAGACTTTTGCCAGAGTTTAAGATAACATGCAAGTCATTTTCTTTTAAAAACGCATTATAGGAAGGGGAGGTAGATTTTTTAAACACACTTCTTCCCCAATTTAGCTCTCCTTGAGCATCAAATTTTAAAATGATGATATCATCATAATGGGGTGTTGTAACTATTACGCCACCAACACCGGTAGAAACGTAGGTTTGAGTCACATAAAAGGCTTCTGCCAAAACATAGGTGTTACCATTACTATCCTTCAAAACATAATCAACATGAAAATTAGATAGTTCCTTTTCCTTTTTGTCGTCTGCCTTGTCCTCACC
>JBARUM010000158.1:0-1741 GCA_049645725.1 Maribacter sp. | reverse complement strand
TTCAAAGTCCGACGGAACCATTGATTTAAGAGTTGGGATGTTAAATATGAACGCACATCCTATGTTGGCAAATATTAAAAAATCCTGGGAAAATGGTAGCAGCGAATTTTCGTATGAATTCAAAGGAAAAGATGTTAAAAAATATTATGAAGCACTCAATAATGAACCTGAATATCCTTTTAATGTCAGTCTGAAATCATTGCCAAAACAAGAGTTTCAGAGAGGTTTCTTTTTTTCTTCAGGAATTCTTTTTGCGTTTTCAGAAATTCCCTTTTCAGAAGAATTATCTAGAATATTAGCCCGTTTTGCTGCTGTTTTTGGTCAAACTTACAGAAGATTTCTCGATCTTAAAAAAGCAGAATCACAAGCACGAGAAGCCAAGAAACAAGCCTCGTTAGACCGAGTGAGAGGGCAAATTTCCAGTATGCGTTCAACAGCCGATCTTGACCGCATTACTCCTTTATTATGGAATGAATTGACTACCATGGACGTGCCGTTTATCCGTTGCGGGGTTTTTATCATGGATGAACCTGCGAAAATTGTAGAGGTACATTTGTCGGCACCGGATGGACATTCACTAGCTATCATGAGCCTTCCATTTTCGGCAAACCCTTTGACCAAAAATGCAATTGCTTATTGGCATAGAAAAAAAGTTTATAGAGCGCATTGGAATCGAAAAGAATTTCTCGACTTTATGAAATCTATGATGGAATTGGGTCAAGTTCAAAGCAAAGAAACTTTTCAAGGTGCTGCCAATCCGCCGGAGTCTTTAGATCTTCATTTTATTCCTTTTACTCAGGGAATGCTCTACGTTGGTAGTGAAAATCCGTTAAATGATAAACAAATCGAACTGGTGCAATCGCTGGCTGATGCCTTTGCAATGGCATATGCACGTTACGAAGATTTTACCAAATTGGAAAAAGCAAAACGAAGTGTTGAAACAACCTTGAGTGAACTCAAAGCAACACAGAATCAACTTATACAATCTGAAAAAATGGCGAGTTTAGGAGAGTTAACTGCAGGTATTGCCCACGAGATTCAAAACCCTTTGAACTTCGTAAACAATTTTTCTGAAGTTAGCAACGAACTCATAGATGAAATGAACCAGGAAATAGACAAAGGCGATTTAGAAGAAGCAAAATTTATTGCAAATGACATCAAACAAAATCTAGAAAAAATAAACCACCACGGCAAACGTGCTGATGCGATTGTTAAAGGTATGTTGCAACATAGCCGCAGCAGCAAAGCAGAAAAAGAACCAACAGATATCAATAAACTCGCAGATGAATATTTGCGATTGGCTTATCATGGATTACGGGCAAAAGACAAATCGTTCAATGCAACCCTGACAACCAACTTTGATGAAAATATAGGTACTATAAATGTCGTTCCCCAAGATATTGGCAGGGTAATGTTGAACTTAATTAACAATGCATTTTATGCCGTTGATGAAAAGAAAAAATCAGGAATTGAAGGCTATGAGCCAACTGTTACGGTAAGTACGACAAAGAAAGAAGATAAAATAGAAATCTCTGTTAAAGACAATGGCAACGGAATTCCAGATCATATTAAAGAAAAGATTTTTCAACCGTTTTTTACCACAAAACCAACAGGTTCAGGAACAGGTTTAGGTTTGAGTTTGAGTTACGATATTGTGAAAGCGCATGGTGGCGAATTGAAAGTAGAAACCAAAGAAGGTGAAGGCACAATGTTTATAATAAGTTTTAAAACAATCTAAACT
>JBARUM010000157.1:0-3577 GCA_049645725.1 Maribacter sp. | reverse complement strand
GGTTTTATTGCTCCTGCCAAAACCTTAGGTTTAGTAGAGATAAATGCTGTTAGAGCAAGTAATGACCAAGATGAGATAGGTGACATAATTCCACACGTACGTAGTTTAATTGCCTATAATGCAGAATCCAAAGTAATAGAGAGTATGCGCCCCAATGGTGTTCTGTTAGGACAGATAGCTCCTTCTGGCGGACGTATTTCCGGCACCTCTTCTATTGTACAGTTTGATGCTTGGAATTGGGAAGATGCCGCTATTAAAGTAGATGATGGAATACACTTAAATTGGCCTAAAAGCTTTCGTGAGGGAAGATTGCGGATGGGAGAAGATAAAGGATACCAGCCTAACGAGGACTATAGCGAACAGACTGATGAAGTAATCAGTTTTATGAAAAATGCATTAGCTTATAGCAAATCTAAATCAAAAGAGATAAATCCTGCATTTGCAGCAATGAAGGGAATTTATGATGGGAGTCAAAAACTCTATGTCTACGCTGATGGTGAAAAAGAAATCATAGACGCTATTAACGCTCTTAAAATAAATGGTGCTAAAAAGGTAGTATTGGTTGGTGGTTATCATGCCTATAAAATTACCGATTTCTTGAAAAAGAATAATATTCCTGTACTAGTGCAGTTTACGCATAACCTACCTGTTTTTGATGATGATGATTATGACCTTCCTTATAAATTACCAAAACTTTTGGTAGATGCAGGATTATTGGTGGGACTTCAAAACACCAATGCTTCTAACTTCCAAACCAGGAATTTGCCCTTTTACGCAGGTCAGGTTGGTCAACAGGGTTTGGATAAGGAAAAAGCTTTGCAATTAATCACTGGCAACAGTGCCAAAATTCTTGGAATAGATGCAGATTATGGCACCTTGGAAACAGGTAAAAGTGCAACATTTTTTGTTTCGGAAGGAGATGCGCTGGACATGAGGGGCAATCAGCTTACGCATGCCTTCATTGATGGTAGGGATATTTCCTTGGAAACCCATCAAACTGAACTTTGGAAAAGGTATATGGGCAAGTATGAAGGAAAGTAAATCCCGTTTTTGATTACAATATAAAACTGTAATTTTAAGCTGAGTAAAATCGGTATAAAAGCATAGTTTCTAATAATAATGTAATGTATTAGCATTAGAGCCCGATGTAACGTCGGGCTTTTATATGACGTTCAAAAATCAACAAAGATGAGATCATTAGTTTTCCTAAGCATATTGGCACTTTCTTTTTCCTGTAAAGAATCACGGAGGAACGTCTCTGGTAAACTAGTAATAGACGGGCTCCAAGAACCGGTAGAAATTGTTAGGGACGAATGGGGCATTAATCATATTTATGCCAAAAATCAACATGACCTCTTCTTTGCCCAGGGTTACGCTGCCGCGGCCGACCGTCTTTTTCAGTTTGAAATTTGGAGAAGGCAAGCCACGGGTACTGTGGCCGAAATTCTCGGAGAGCGAGAACTCAAAAGGGATATTGGTACGCGCCTATTTAAATTCAGGGGAGATATGAGTACGGAAATGAACCACTATCACGATGATGGTGTGGAAATTGTTACCGCCTATACAAATGGAGTAAACGCTTATATTGATGAGATTTTAAAAAATCCAGAACAACTTCCGATCGAATTCAAAATTTTGGATATACGCCCACAAAAGTGGACTCCAGAAGTAGTCATCTCCAGACATCAAGGGCTTCTAGGCAATATCAACGAGGAATTGCAGGTTGGACGTTCAGTAGCTAAATTAGGCGTTGACAAGACGAAGGAATTATTTTGGTTTCATCCTAAAGAACCTACCCTAGAAATAGACCCAATAATAGATACATCATTATTAGACGATGATATTCTGGAGCTGTATCATGCCTATAGAAAAACTGTTAAATTTAAAAAAGAAGATGTTGCCCCAGCTTATCAAAAGAAAGAGGAAGTAAAAACGATCACATCACTTCAAGATGGCAAAAATGATTCGTTATCCATTGGCAGTAATAATTGGGTCATAAGTCCTAGGCTTATGCAAGACGGAAATGCTTATATGGCCAATGATCCTCACAGAACAATTGCCGTGCCATCATTACGCTATATGGCCCATTTAGTGGCTCCCGGTTGGAATGTTATTGGCGGTGGTGAACCTGAAATTCCCGGTATTTCTATTGGACACAATGAATATGGGTCGTGGGGGCTTACCGTTTTTGAAACGGATGGGGAGGATTTATACGTCTACGAACTTAATCCGGAGAATCCCAATCAATATAAATATAAAGGCGAATGGAGAGACATGTCGGTCATTTCGGAAAATATAAAGGTGAAAGGACAGGAGGATTATCAAACGGAATTGTACTATACCCTACACGGGCCTGTAACATACGTTGACAAAGAGAACAATGTAGCTTATGCAATGCGTTGTGCATGGTTAGAACCGGGAGGCTCACCTTATTTAGCTTCTCTCCGAATGGACCAGGCAAAAACTTGGGACGAATTCCGTGAAGCCTGTAATTACAGTCACATTCCTGGTGAGAATATGGTATGGGCGGATATAAAGGGAAATATCGGGTGGCAAGCAGTAGGTATAGCACCTATCCGAAGAAATTTCAGCGGCCTAGTTCCCGTACCCGGTGATGGGCGTTACGAATGGGACGGTTACTTACCCATCATAGAAAAACCTAATTCCTATAATCCGAGTAAGGGTTATATAGCTACAGCAAACCAAAATGTTACCCCGGAAGATTACGAGCAATGGGATGCCATTGCATTCTCATGGGCGGACCCTTACCGTGGAGAACGTATTGATCAAGTACTGAAAAATAATCCCAAAAAGTTGACCATGGAGGATATGAAGAAGCTACAAACGGACTATCTCTCCATACCTGCGAGAACATTGGTGCCCATGCTCGATGGTATAGCATTTAACGGAAAAACATTAGAAGCGAAAGAAAAATTGACGGATTGGGATTATAGATTAGACGTAAATTCGGTTCCTGCGGCCATTTATGTAGCATGGGAAAACCAAATAAAGAAATTAGCGAATGAACGATTCATTCCAAAAGAAGGAAAAGAAATTGTTCCCGGTATTCAAATGAAACGTATTTTGGATTGGATTACGAAACCGGATTCTTATTTCGGCAGGAATCCTATTTTAAGTAAAAATACTTTTTTGAGTGAGGCTTTTAAAAATGCAGTAGCGGATTTGAAGAAAAATTTAGGTGAGGATATGGCGAAATGGCAGTATGGGCAGGAAAATAACAAACATACCTATATGGAACATGCCTTGAGTGATGCCGTAAATGAGGAAACAAAAGCAAAGCTTGACCTTGGACCATTGCCGAGGGGCGGTAACTCTTACACTCCAGGTTCAACAGGAGGGAACTCACGACAGGGCAGCGGTGCTTCTTTTCGTATGATTGTAAACACAGGGGATTGGGACGCAGCCTTAGGAACCAATGGTCCGGGACAATCCGGTAATCCGGATAGTCCGTTTTATAGCAACCTGTTTGAACCATGGGCAAAGGACCAGTATTTTCCCGTGTACTATTCCCGGGCCAAAATCGATTCTGTTGCGGTAGAAACCAAACTATTGAAGC
>JBARUM010000156.1:0-2475 GCA_049645725.1 Maribacter sp. | reverse complement strand
GTTCCGGGGTGAATTTGAGCAGATATCCTTTTAGGGTTTATCCAGCTTTCCAAAAAGAGGTCAAATTTGTTATTGTAGCAAGATTAATCAAGGAAAAAGGAATAAAGCTATTTATGGATGCCGCACTTGCCCTAAAACAAAACTTCCCATTGGCATCATTCCATATTATCGGAGCTCCGGACAATACCCCCTCTGCCATTGCGTTAGAGGAACTACAAGAATTACATGATAAGGGCGTTGTGGTCTATCACGGAAGTAAGAGCAATGTTCCCGACTTTTTGAAAGAGATGCATGTTTTTGTGCTGCCCACCTACTATAGGGAAGGGGTGCCCAGATCTCTATTGGAAGCATTATCTATTGGAATGCCCATCATCACAACAAATACGCCCGGTTGCAAGGAGACGGTGTTCAAGGAAGAAAATGGCATGCTGATTCCCCCAAAGAATTTAGAGTCTCTTATAGAAGCCTGTAGTTATTTTCTAAACAATCCAGGAGAAATAGTGCGGATGGGAGAACAAAGTAGAAAATTAGCAGAGAAAAAATTTGATGTTCATATAATCAATAAAAATTTGATAAATTATATTGATGCTGTTTTACGTTAAAGGTTTTACCTATAGAAAAATTGACTCGTAAGTATACAGAAAACTCATCAGGGTAGTAACGTTAAAAAAGAAGTCCGATAGGGCTAATAAGGTTTCTTATCCAATTGCATCCCAATCACAATAAGGCAACATAATGGTCATCGCTTTAGAAAAATCAACTTTTACTTCATAGTTGTGGTCTATTTTAGACTTTTAAGAAGCTTTTTCAGCTTTCCACTGTTTTTCTCTGTAAATATTGAACCAGTCCAGAAATTCATCCTGATCTATTGCAACTTCCGATTTTGATAGCGTTTTCAACGCGGTCCAGTAAAGTATTTTTAAGTCGAGTGCCAAACTCAAATTTTCAACATAATCAACATCTAATGAAAACCGCTCTTCCCATAAGAGACTATTACGACCCTTTACTTGTGCAAGCCCGGTAATACCGGGTCTAACACAGTGTCTTTTTCGTTCGCTTTCATTATAATAAGGTAAATACTTGACTTCAAGTGGCCTAGGGCCTATCAGACTCATGTCTCCCTTGAGGACGTTGAGCAATTGTGGAATTTCATCTAAAGAATACTTTCTAATGAACGTTCCCATCTTTGTAATACGCAATCTGTTCGCAAGCAAATTGCCTTTGAGATCCTTTTTATTGTTCATGGACTTGAACTTGATAATCTTAAAAATTTTTTCGTCCTTGCCCGGACGTTCCTGTAAGAAAAAAGGTGAACCCTTAAAATCTATCCAAAGAATTATAGTTAGAATAATAAATAATGGCGATAAAACTAGAACTCCTAATAAAGAAGCACAGAAGTCTAAAAAGCGCTTGAAATAAGTGGCGTATAAATTGTTGGACATTGGATTATAGATTTTAGGAACATACCTACTTAAAAGTATTTATTAAAAAACAAATAATTATGGGTTTCAACAGTTTAAACGATAAAGGATGTGATTTAAACGCTGTATGACACTTTATTAGTACTACTTTGCATATGAAGTCTATCTGAATTAATTGAAGGGGATAAAAAACAATTATAATTAATATCCCATTTTTTTTAAAAATTAAAATTCTTCATGCAAGTTCAAAATCCTTGAAAGTACTTGTAAAAACAGAGACTTTAACAATTTCTTGATGAACCCAAAAGACATTCAGTAAGAAATAACTTTAAAATTTCGAGGCCTTCGTTCGCCGAAATGGCTACATCAAGGTGAACAGGTCTGGGTGCATTAAATTCCAGGGCGTCGAGTAAAGTTTTGCTATTGAGTTTTATTATGGTTGCTAAATCTAATTCTGCACATGTGGGACAGTTCTAAAAGTAGCTTTTTGCACTTTTCCAGTGCAAAGTTTCAATTTAATTTACTATCCGAATATTGGCAGAATAAACGTGCTACCCCAACGATGGGATTCGATATTTTTCTTACGAAGAAAAGATATCAAAAATTATCTGGATTTGTTACAGTATGGTAGTTTCGGTGTATCGCATCTAAAACCTTCATCGACCCTTTCATAACAACTATACGATATATCGTTTCCCAAACAATACGATAGTCACAATTATAAACAATATGACTTTACTCCATACCTACCCGTAACTAAATGTAGCTATAGGCAATTACAACTTTATCACAAGCTATGTGGATAGTTTTTCAAGGATCAAAAACTAAGAATTGACTTCTTATATCCAACTCAGGTTACATTTAGTATTTCAGACAAACCATCTTTTATCGATATTTTGGGATAATAGTTAACCTTTTTATAGATGGTATCATCATATGTAAATACTTGACCTGATTCTTCTTCATCTTCTAAAAATTCAATGACAGCAGTATTATTCGTTAATTTAAAGGCGTTACGAGCAATCTCCAAATAAGTATTCGGAGTCATGGTAGT
>JBARUM010000155.1:0-9195 GCA_049645725.1 Maribacter sp. | reverse complement strand
ACCTGATACTTTATAAGAATCTTTATCAAACTTTCCACCTGCTCCAATCTTAGTCATTACGACTTCTAAAGCGGAAATACCTTCCTTTTTATGAAGATCCACAGGAATACCTCTACCATTATCCTTGGTAGTAATAGAATTATCCTCATTTATAATAACGCTTATGGTGTCACAATGACCTCCCATAGCTTCATCTATGGAGTTGTCTACAACTTCATAGACCAAATGATGAAGACCTCTTACTCCTACATCCCCAATATACATAGAGGGACGCATACGCACATGCTCCATACCCTCAAGAGCTTGAATACTATCTGCGGAATAGGCTCTTTTATTTTCTCCTGTAAGATGTTCGCCTTCTGCTCTTTTAGTTTCCTTTTTTTTATTTGACTCGTCCTCGTTATTTGCTTCTTCGCTCATAAAGTTAAGGTTGTTTTTACTTCAAATTTTGCAATCTTACAAATATACGGAATACCCTATAAAATAAAGGGTTTAGGGTTTTTTACGATAAGTAAGTTATCAACAATAATTGTGGAAAATTCCTAGCGGTATAATTAATTGAAAATCAAAATATTCTACAATTGATTTTTGACTTGATAAACCAAAGCATCTACTGCTTTTATTCCTACTTTAAATCCAATAAACTAAAAGGAGGCGTCAATAGTTTGACACCTCCTTATGACTTAAACAAAAAATAACTTTTTAATCCCATTTAACCCATAGTCCTAAATAAGTATGTTAGATTACAACTTCCCATAAGCATCATCATGAACATTTGCGACTGCTCGACCGGACGGATCGTTCATGTTTTTGAAGGCTTCGTCCCATTCCAACGCTATTTTTGTACTACAGGCTACCGATGGCTCTTGAGGAACGGACAATGCGGCTGCATCTGAAGGAAAATGGCCTTCAAAAATAGAACGGTAATAAAATTCTTCTTTTGAAGTAGGGGTCTGTATTGGGAAACGGAATTTGGCGTTCGCAAGTTGCTCATCCGTTACCCCTTCATTCACCATTTCTTTTAAGGTATCTATCCAACTATAGCCCACCCCATCTGAAAATTGTTCCTTTTGTCTCCAAGCAACGCTCTCCGGTAACATATCCTCAAATGCTTTACGTACAACCCACTTTTCCATGCGCTCTCCGTTTATCAATTTATCCTTTGGATTGATGCGCATGGCTACATCCATGAATTCTTTATCTAAAAAGGGTACACGACCTTCTATTCCCCAGGCGGCCAAAGATTTATTCGCCCTTAAACAATCATACATATGCAGTTTGCTTAATTTGCGAACAGTCTCCTCATGAAACTCCTTATCATTAGGGGCTTTATGAAAGTACAAATACCCGCCAAAAAGCTCATCTGCACCTTCTCCTGATAAAACCATTTTTATACCCATGGATTTTATTACTCTTGCCATCAAATACATTGGAGTGGAAGCTCTTATTGTAGTTATATCATAAGTTTCCAGATTATAAATAACATCTTTGATAGCATCCAGACCTTCCTGAATGGTAAATTTTATTTCGTGGTGTACGGTTCCTATATGGTCTGCAACCTTACGTGCCGCTGCCAAATCTGGAGAACCTTCCAAACCAACTGAAAATGAATGTAGCTGTGGCCACCAAGCCTCTGTAGTATCGTCCGATTCTATACGTTTTTGAGCATATTTTTTAGCTATTGCAGAAGTAACGGAAGAGTCTAACCCTCCCGAAAGCAATACTCCATAAGGCACATCAGACATTAATTGACGGTGAACCGCCGCCTCTAAAGCGTCCTTTATAGCTTTAATACTGGTTTCGTTTTCCTTAACGGCATCGTACTCCATCCAATCACGAGAATACCAGCGTTTTAATTCACCATCACTACTATGCAAATAATGCCCTGGAGGAAACAGCTCAATCTTAGTACAGGTGCCTTCCAAAGCCTTTAGCTCCGAAGCAACGTAAAAAGTACCGTTTTGGTCCCAACCCATATATAAGGGAATTATCCCCATATGATCTCTAGCTACAAAATATACATTCTTAGAAGCGTCATATATTGTAAAACCAAATATACCGTTCATTTCATCCAAAAAATCAACCCCCTTTTCTTGGTAAAGGGCCAAAATGACTTCGCAATCGGATTCTGTTTTAAAATCATATCTTCCCTCATATTGCTTGCGCAATTCACGATGATTATAAATTTCGCCATTGGCAGCCAAAATTAATTTCCCATCAGGACTAAGTAACGGCTGCTTACCAGATGCCGGATCAACAATGGCTAGACGCTCATGGGCCAAAATAGCATTTTCATCGGCGTAAATACCGCTCCAGTCCGGTCCTCTGTGTCTAATTTTTTTAGACATTTCCAAAAGCTGAGGTCTAAGTGACTCAGTACTTTGCTTTACATCAAATGCACAAACGATTCCACACATAATATTTATAGTATTTCAATTTGATGACAAAAATCAATTAAAACTTTCATATTAAAAATATAAATACCTTTAATGATTACAAATTAAAATATTATTTGGGTATTTATAGATATATCGAAATAAATATAAAAAAAGAATGATGTATTTTTTAGATTTTGTAAGTCTTTAAAATTTTAACGACTTTTTATCAGTCTTTCCTAAGTGAAGAGCTTAGTTTTGATTAACTTTTAACGTATACGTAAACAATTATGAAAAAATTAGTAGCACTTACCACATTTATCTTAGCATTGGCTTTTACAACTACTGTCAGTGCACAAAAATTTTCCGGATTGGACAAAAGCCCGTCCGATATAGCGGCTTATCCAACTGATTATAAGGTTTCGGAAAAAGCAGTTAGGATTTCATATGGCCGTCCCCAATTAAAAGGACGTTCCTTATCCGAGCTTGCTCCAGCAGGTAAAGTTTGGAGAACTGGCGCTAATGAGGCTCCTGAGATTACTTTTTATAAGGATGTAAATTTTGGAGGAAAAGACATCAAAGCTGGTACTTATTCTTTATTCACGATTCCCGGTGAAGAAGAATGGACCGTTATTTTAAATAAAAATTTGAACCAATGGGGTTCTTATTTTTATGAAGAAGCTGCAGATGTGGCTAGAGTAACAGTCCCTGGAGCATCTGATTCCGCTTCATTAGAAGAATTCTCCATTGCTTTTAAGGAAGTTGAGGGTGGAGTTCACATGGTAATGGGATGGGACAAAACCAGAGTAGCCGTTCCAATTATGATGTAAACCATAATTAAGAAGATTAAAAATTAAAATCCCGGGGCATATGCCTCGGGATTTTTTATTGAATATGAATGGCTGTTTATTGATTCATGGTCATTAAGAACTCTTCGTTGTTCTTAGTCTGTTTAAAACGTTGTTCTATAAACTCCATCGCTTCAATGGGATTCATGTCTGCCAAATATTTGCGCATGATCCACATACGTTGAATTGTATCTTTGTCCAGTAACAGGTCATCTCTACGTGTACTTGAGGACGTAAGGTCAATGGCAGGGAATATTCGCCGGTTGGATATCTTACGATCTAACTGCAGTTCCATGTTACCCGTTCCCTTAAATTCCTCAAAAATAACTTCGTCCATTTTGGAGCCAGTATCCGTTAACGCTGTTGCAATGATTGATAAAGAACCACCACCTTCAATGTTTCGGGCGGCCCCAAAAAAACGTTTGGGTTTGTTAAGTGCGTTAGCGTCTACACCACCACTTAGCACTTTACCAGAGGCTGGTTGTACGGTATTATAGGCTCTAGCCAATCTAGTGATAGAATCTAATAAAATAACTACATCATGACCGCATTCGACCAAACGTTTTGCTTTTTCTAATACAATATTGGCAATACGAACATGTTCAGTGGGTTCTTTGTCAAATGTGGAGGCGATTACCTCACCTTGAACATTACGTTGCATGTCTGTCACCTCTTCAGGGCGTTCATCAATCAATAAAATAATTTGATAGACTTCTGGATGATTGGCCGCTATCCCATTTGCAATGTCCTTTAAAAGCATTGTCTTACCAGTCTTGGGCTGAGAAACGATCATACCTCTTTGTCCTTTACCTATAGGAGAAAACAAGTCTATTATTCTCGTTGAAATTGTACTTTGTCTTTCTGCTAGATTGAACTTTTCTTTTGGAAAAAGCGGCGTTAAATGCTCAAATGATACTCTATCCCTTACAATTTGGGGATCAATCCCATTTATTTTATTGACTTTAATAAGTGGAAAATATTTTTCACCTTCTTTGGGGGGCCTTACGTTCCCCAGCACAGTGTCACCGGTTTTTAATCCAAACAATCTAATTTGGGATTGCGATACATAGATATCATCTGGAGATGACAAATAGTTATAATCAGACGAGCGTAAGAATCCATAACCATCCTGCATGATATCCAGAACACCTTCACTAGCTATAATACTATCAAATTCATATTCCGGTTCCTTATAGCGGTTCTTTAAATCCTTGTCAAAATTACTTTTGTCATAATTGCTATTTTTTTGTTGACGCGGGTTTTTGTTAGTATTGGAATTATTCTGGTTTTTAGTCTGTGAGCTGTTTTTTTGAAAATCTTTCTTTCCTTGACCAGTATTATTCGATTGCGGTCTGGGTCTTGGTTTTCTGTTTTCTGAACTATCTGTTTTAGAAACTTCTTTTTGTTCAGCTTTCTTTTCCTGCGAAGTAGTTGTGTCAGAGTTTTTATCTTCCTTCGTTTCTTTCGTCTTATTTTTTGTAGCTGCCCTTGGTCTTGGTCTTGGTTTCGGTCTGCTAGAAACATCTTCAGTTTTGGGCGTGACGGCGGCTACTGCCTTTGGGTCAGCGGCTTGAAGGTCTAAAATTTGATAAACTAAATCCAATTTTTTAAGCGTCTTGAATTTGGGAACGTTAAGTCCTTTAGCTATCTCCTGTAGTTCAGGGAGCTTTTTTGATTTTAAATCTGTAATCTCAAACATTAAATATAGAATGTATTATATGTGATTTGTACCGTAAGAAGTAAATTCTTTAATTGGATGTTTTTTGGGAACGATTTCCCCTATGGCAAGCGTTATACAGTATAACGCAGCAATAATACAAATTATTTTCAATATTAGATGGATATTTTTTAAAAAGACCTGTATTTTTGTTTTTCCAATTGAGGAAATGGTATGATTCAAAGAATACAGAGTTTATATTTGGTGGTTGTGGCACTGTTGTCTGCCGTACTTCCATTTTTTGTAAATCTTTGGTCAGATGCTCAAGGAGTAGAAATTTTTGCCAATAACGAAATTCTTGTTTCTATCGTTTTTTACGTTTCGGGAGCTTTAGCGCTTTGGTCAGTTTTTCTTTTTAAGAACAGAAAAAACCAGTTTGTTGTAAACAGACTGAATATGGTATTGAATCTTTTTTTACTAGGATTTTTCGTTTACCGATCACTAAACTTATCCGGAGAAACTTTGGTTTCTGAGAAGGGTATTGGGATGTTGATTCCTGTATTTTCTATCGTTTTTTTAGCCCTTGCCAATAGGGCAATAAAAAAGGATGAGGATCTTGTAAAATCTGTAGATCGTTTGCGTTAAACCTAACATCTTAGTAGTATTAGTGCGTTAAACCCGGGGTAGTTCCCGGGTTTTTTGCATACTATTCCTAGCCAATGATCTACGCTATTAATTCATTAGACCTTTTTCAGAAAAACCATTGTTGAAGGTTACATCACTAAGAGTCTGTATTATATTAGGTTGCTCACCGTATTCGCCTTTTTCATTGGGCATAAAGTAGGTGCGTTTGGTAGCCACCATTTGCCCACCTATATCTTCGTAATCATAGTTGGCAATGATAACAGGGGCATTTACACCTAAAAACGGTAGCGAAAAGTAAAACCGATCTATTAATTTAGTTTCTGGATTTATATAAAGAATATAAGTGTCGTTCTGTTCTTTTCCTGTTATCGTGGGGTTGTAAGTTACCTCTACCTTGTCATATTTTTTTCCATCATATTCATCTTCACCTAAATACTTAATTATAGTACCTTCATCATTCAATTTATAAGGCATTACGAACCAAAAGTAGTTAGCTCTTCTAAGAAAATCTCCAACTGCCAAGGCTTGCGGGTCTTCTATTTTTTTACCGTCCATCATAATTTCAGTAGTGTTTCCATCATAGTATTGTACGATGTTTCCTTCTGTTGTTGGCATTACATTTATATCGTGCTGTTGATAATTGCCGTAGGATGCTTCATTTGAAAAAATATAGCGCTCTATGGAAACATCTGCTTTACCATCGGGATATCTATAATCATAGGTATATGATACGTCTTTTTTCGACCAGAGATCTTTCCAACCTCCATGCGCGTACTCAACCGATTCCAATAGGGTTTCAGGGACATCTGTATTATATTCTGGTTCCATAAAGATTATTTCTTTGGATTCCATTTCATTATTTTCAATTTCTTTTTTAGTTTTTTCACCACAACTGAGAGCTGCCAATAGAATAACCGGGACTAAAAACGTATTTAATTTTTGCATTTTCATTTATGTTTGTTTATGCTCAATCTGACGCAAAGAATAAATATTACTTACAGTAGCAAAATACTTTTAATAATAATTCAACTTATTCTGATTTATCGCTTCCCTAACTCAATAATCTCCAAATCCTTAATGTCACTACCATCAATAACAAAACGCAGCATAGTTCTTACTTGATGAAAGCCATGTTTGCCACAAGCACCTGGATTCATGTGCAGAACACCTAATTTTTTATCCCACATAACCTTTAAAATATGTGAATGTCCGCAAATAAAAATTTTGGGTGGGTTGGCTTTTATCTCATCCCGTGTTCTAATATTGTATTTTGGAGGATAGCCCCCTATATGGGTAATCCAAACATCTACTTTCTCACAGAAAAACCTATTGTTTTCTGGAAACTCTTTTTGGATTACATGGTCATCTATATTACCGTGTACACCCTTTACGGGTTTAAGATTTGCCAGCGTATCCATGACGGACAAATTTCCAATATCTCCTGCGTGCCATATTTCATCTGCTTGCCTGGCATATTTTAGAATTGCATCATCCATATGGGAATGCGTATCGGATAGGAGGAGAATTTTGGTCATTCTTTAAATTGAACGTTTTGGTTTAGGAAATGTAGAATTCTTGCGAATACTTTACTCTTAATCTATAACTATTATCTTTGTCGGCAAATGTATCAAGTATCTTTATACTTCTAAAATAAAGCGTCAGATTGAGGTATTTTATTCAGTTTTCATATTTCGGAAAAGCCTATCATGGCTGGCAGAACCAGCCCAACGCTGTAACGGTACAGGAAGTCCTTGAGGAGAAACTTTCTAAATTGGTACGGAAAAAAATTAGAATGACCGGTGCCGGACGAACAGATGCCGGAGTACATGCGAAAGAAATGTACGCTCATTTTGATATGGATTTTATCAAGAATATTCCAGATTTGGTTCATAGGCTTAATGCTTTCCTTCCTGATGATATTGCGGTGCTACAAATTATTCAAGTAGAAGAGGAAGCGCATGCACGTTTTGATGCGACGGAACGTACATACGAGTATTGGGTTTGTAATGTCAAAAATCCCTTCTATAAAGATAACGCTCATTACGTTAGACGAGATTTGAATCTAGATTTAATGAACCAAGCGGCTACTTTGTTAATTGGTAGAAAGGACTTTGAGTGTTTTTCCAAATCCAATACGGATGTAAAGACCTATTTGTGTGATGTTAAGGAAGCGGTTTGGAGTAAAGAAAATGAAAAAATAGTTTTTCGAATTACAGCTGATCGTTTTTTAAGGAACATGGTTAGAGCTGTAGTGGGAACACTCCTAAATGTTGGTTTGGCCAAATATGAACCGGACTATGTTAATACCATCATAAATAGTAAAGATCGTTCCAAAGCTGGGGTTTCTGTACCCGCAAAAGGATTATATTTGAAATCGATTTTCTATCCCAATACGATTCTTAAAAATGGATAAAGATTCCGGTAAAGCATTTGATACGCGACTTTTTAAGCGTTTAATGGCTCATACCCGTCCTTATAAAATTACCTTTTACGGCGTTGCTCTTGCGGCAATCCTGCTGTCCGGTTTTGCCGTATTAACACCTATTATTCTTAGGGAAATTATAGACGATGCCATAAAGGGTGGCGATGCCCAGAAATTGCTCTATCTCACAATTGCCATGTTAGGAGTGCTTATTGGTCAGGTAGTAAGCCAACTTGGTTTTAATTACTATGCAAATTGGCTAGGGGAATCTGTTATCCGGGATGTTCGCGTAAATCTGTTTAAAAAAATGCTAGGGTTTCGAATGAAATATGTTGATAATTCTTCGCTAGTCGTTCTAGTGACCCGAGCGGTAGCGGATATGCACCGTATCGGCGAAATTTTTAGTCAAGGTTTTTTTGTAATTGTTGCCGATTTGCTAAAAATGATAGTTGCAGCTGTGGTTATGTTAGTTATTAATTGGAAACTCGCACTAATTGTATTTACGGTTTTGCCGGTAATACTTTACGCAACTAGATTATTTCAAAAAGCTATGAAGGTGGCTTTTACAGAGGTTAGAGCAGAGGTTTCCAATTTAAACTCTTTTGTTCAGGAACGGATTACGGGAATGAAAATCGTTCAGCTGTTTACACGAGAGAAAATAGAAAGTGAAAATTTTCGTAAAATCAATGAGAAGCATAAAAATGCTTGGTTGAAAACTGTTTGGTACAACTCAATTTTCTTTCCCATTGCGGAGATAGTTTCCTCCATAACAGTGGGTCTTATAGTTTGGTATGGGGGTTTGCAGAATGTTGCCAATATTTCCACGGATATTGCCGGAACCGTTTTTGCATTCATTATGTTGATTGATTTGCTTTTTAGACCATTGCGTCAGATTGCGGACAAATTCAACACGCTACAAATGGGAATGGTGGCTGCCAATCGCGTTTTTAAAATATTAGATACCGAAAGCAATATAGAAGATATTGGAGCCTTAGAAAATATTAAGGTAAGGGGGGACATCGTATTTAGTAATGTAAGATTTGGTTATGTGGCGGATGAGGAAGTGCTCCATGGAATATCGTTCGATGTTACAGCGGGAGAAACAGTTGCGATAGTCGGAGCTACAGGAGCTGGGAAGTCTACAATAATTAATTTATTGAATAGGTTCTACGAGATAGACTCTGGGTCAATTATTGTTGACGGGATTGATATTAAGGATTATAAATTGGCTTCTCTTAGAACCCATAT
>JBARUM010000154.1:0-7054 GCA_049645725.1 Maribacter sp. | reverse complement strand
CACCGGAGCCCTTCATCCCATCCGATCACCAGGGGGCCCCGTTGGTCGCCGTCGCGGTCTGCCACTGTGGAAGCACCGCTGAGGCCGAGCGGGCGCTGGGCCCGCTGCGCGCCTTCGGGCGGCCCGTCGCCGACGTGATCGGCCCCCTGCCTTACGTGGCTCTTCAGTCGCTTTTCGACCATTCGGCTCCGCAAGGCATGCGCACGTACTGGAAGACGGCCTACGTCGACGACCTGGACGAGCATGGTATCGACGAGCTGGTGGAGCAGGCTGAAATTCTACCCCGCCTCTTCCCACTCTCGGCTGTCCATCTGCACCACCTGGAGGGCGCTGTGAGGACGGAGCCCCAAGGCGGCGCCGCGTTCGGCCACCGCAGCCACAGGTTCGTGCTGAACCTGATCGCGATGTGGAGCGACCCGGTCCTTGACGCCGACCACATCGGCTGGGCGCGTGGCGCGTGGGAGGCCATGCGACGCCACACCACGGGTGCGCCGTACTTGAACTTCCTCGGTGACGAGGGCCGGGACCGTGTCCGCGACGCCTACGGCCCCGAGGCGTACGCGCGGCTGGTGCAGGTCAAGCGTCGCTACGACCCGGACAACGTCTTCCGGTTGAACCAGAACATCGACCCAGACGAGGATTGACCTGCCGCGACTTCCCGAGCCCTCGGCCGACCAGGATGGGAGCGGGGATCGGGTAGTGGCCCGGGTCGTCACCAATCTGCTTGGCCGGGTACACGTTGGGGGGCCGCCGCGGCAGGGCGGCATCGGCGGTGACGGCCTCCGCGCTGCCTTCGGTCCGGATCAGGTGCTCGTCGGTGCCTCCCCCTGTTCGGGTAGGCGCGACCCTGCCGGAGGTTCGCAGGGTGATCTCGTCGGGGCACGTTGGATGTGACCCGTAGCGGTGACGCCATGTGGCTGGGACGCAGTACGTAACCTCCGGCCGTGCCCTACACGTGGCATGACAGTGATGTGCCCGGATTCCTCAGGCCGCTCTTGGCTGCAGCTACCTGAGGGCGTCACAGAGCCCGGGCTCGACCAAACTGGGATCAGCGAGCTGGTGTTGACCGGCTGATGGGAGGATTCAGGTCTCAGTGAGGTCGTCATAGACGATCCGGCCGACTTCCTGGACCGTCACACCGGACCCGGGCTCGTTCACCAGGTACCTGAACCCACGGATCGTCACGGTGACTTGGCCGGTGTCGGCATCGGGTACCTAGGTCTGTTGAAAGTTCCCGCGGACGACGATGGTCTTGCTAATCGTGGTGTTCATCCAAGTGTCTCGCTAGGCGGTCCGTGCACTCCTTCGCCCTCATGTGGGCCGACCTCCAAGGCTGGGCCGAGCACTACGACGCCGCCGATGTCGGGCAACAAGTGAGTGACGCCGACTGGGTCATGTTCGAGCGCATCATTCAACAGACCTGTGCCTTCGCCGACACCGCCCGCAGAGAACGCGGACTGAAGTCTGCCTGACCTCAGGAGGACCGGATCGGTAAACTGCTCGTCTTCCAAGCGTGCGATGTCGAACGTCGCCGGCGCCGGATCCGACAGGGGGCCGGCCTGGCCGGGGTAATCCCCGATACCTTTCGCAAGCACTCGGGCACACCATCGCGAAGTTGCAAACCTAGTCCGCCCGCTAAGCCACCGTCTCCGCGTCCGGATCCTTGACCGGAGATGTCCGGGCCTGTGGTTCTTGGGACGGCAGGCTCCTTGCAACGGCCTCGGAGCCAGGTAGCGGCTTCGTTCAAGGTGTCGTTCTCACTGGGTGTTGCGTCTAGGCGGCCGTCGGGTTGGAAGGGCTTGTCGTGCGGCGTTCCATTGCGGTCGCCCACGAAGGAAACGGTCAAGATGATCGCGGTGTGCAGGAGACTGAAGTCACCGTTGACATCGGGGGAGGTTGGAGTCGAAAAGGAGACCGTGCCGGTGGAGCGGGGCCGCGAGTGACAAGGAGATGGTGGAGGGTGAGCAGCAAATCGGCCAGAAGGGTTCTTTAGGAACATGCCGACTTGACTGGCGACGAAGCCGTTGGTGACGACGACTGAGTTCCCGGGCAGCGTTGATGCCGGGGTAGTGGCCTTGACGTGCTCGACCCTCACACCCCCCGAAGCCAGACACAATCCAACCCACGCCGCCCATTAGGTCTGCGACAGGACCGGATGCCCGATGATCGCCAGCATCGGCGTCCGCGGGAAGTCGATCTTGTTTTTCATACGGTGCACCACGAGGTCGTTCATAGCGCCTGAGGAGTCCGCGTCGATCGACGTGAGGCGATCTAAGGAGTAGTCGAGCGGGTAGCCGCCGATTCCCTGGCCGGGCTTGACTGTGTGATAGGCCCAGTCGAACACTGCTCCCCGACGGGCCAAGATCGTGACGGCACCCTCGCCGGGCCGGTAGCAGAGAAGGTGGTCCTTGTGGCCCGTCCCGGTGAGGTCGAACGCCATCAAGCGATCCGCCGTCGATTTAAAGTCGTAGCCGCCGATACCGTAGCCGGGCTCACCGAACAGCGGGATCACATTGAGGTTGCCGTCGCCTATCGAGACGAGCCCCTCACCGGGCCGATAGCACACCAGGGCATCGCCGGTGCCGTCGCCCGCGTAGTCGAAAGTGATCACGCGATCAGCGGCGGAGCGTAGCGAGACGTCGCCGATTCCCGATTCGGTGGATAGGTGGGGGACGAAGGAGCCGTCTCTGACGCGCAGGGTTGTGAGGGCGCCGCTTCCGGGGCGGTAGCAGACAAGGTTGTCGGGATACCCTGGGCCATTTTGATTGTAGGCGAGAACGCGGTCCTCATTATGGCTCAACTTGAACCCGCCAACCCCGACCTTCGGGTCGCTCCTGTACACGCTTTCGTACCCTGTGCCCGCCCGGCGAAGGACCCATAGTGTTCCTTCGCCGGGGCGATAGCACACCAGGTGGTCACGCCGGCCTTTCCCCGTGTAGTCGAAGGCAAAGATCCGGTCTCGCGAGTCGTTGAGGCTAAACCCTCCGAGACCACCCTGTTGATTATCTCGCCCGCTAGCGACCGCTATAGGTTGGAGGTTGCCCCCGACGCTGCGAAAGATGTCCGGCGTTTGGCCCGACCCGGGGAGGTAAACGAGTAGGTGGTCGTGCCGTCCTGAGCCGGTGTAGTCAATGGCGACCACTCTCAGTTGAGAACGAAGCGCGCGCCCTTCAATCGCGCCCCAATAGAAGCGGCTCGGCGGCTGTATTGCGCTGAGGGGACCCGGTCCGACGAAGACCCCTTCGGTCTTGACTTCCGGCCGAATCTGCCACTGTGGTTGCGCCACCGTGACCCTGCTTCTGATTAGCCTATCCGGTAGCGTCAAGTGGATCTCATAAGCCCCTACGATGACGCCAGATTCTAGGCGCCCAGTTGCCGAGAATGCCACTTTCGTTGGCGGCATATAGTATTTCATGCCCTTTCCTATGACTCCGTGCCCCCAGCCAACAAAAACTGACCACGGGACAGTGTCTCCGTCGGTGTACCCCGGCGTAGAACCCTCCTTTGGCGTAGAGAAAAGAACGGTAGGGTGAACAAAGTCCTTGTTCCAGGCGAAGCGAGCATTACCAGTTCCGTTTGCTGTAAGTAGCCTCTTCCCGTCCCACTCAAACTTGACATCGGGGATTCGCGTTAGAGTGAGAGGCGAACAGGAGCCGCGAACCAACTCTTCATTGCCAGCAAGAAAAATACTGCAGTCTATGTCTACACGGGTGCTTGAGCGCTCGCCGAAGCGAAGTTTACCAAACCACGTGAGCATCGTTTTAGTGAAGCCCTCGCCGAGGTCTTCTGATGTTAACACCGACATCCGAGGCCGCATTACGGATAGATCCTCGCAGATCAGCGCATTTCTTAGCGTAGAGGTAAAAATCCGCGTGATGTAGTCAATTCGCAGTTTGTCGAGCTCGCGGAGTCGCCACTGGAATGCATCCCAGCTTGAGTCGCTATCTGGGCTCTCGTACGATTGACTTACGAAGGTAGTGGTTTCAACGGGTTCAGATGGTTCGTTGAAGAGGTAGTAGCCTGAGTCTTCAAACCAGTTAGTTGGTCCCTCGAGAAGGCCGCCATGCTTCTTGTATATTTGACTGTCCCGTTTCTCCAAAACGATTTGTAGGCACAATGAGGCTCTGCGCCAGGTGGCGGTGACGATCTCGTCCCGGAGTTGTGCGGCGGTCAAACCGGAGTAAGTTCGGGTGCCTGAATACGCGGTCAGCGCGGCGCAAGTCACGATGTACAGGTTCATGAAGTCAAGGACGTACGGGAGTGAGGCCGCTCGAATGGTTTTCAGGGTGTCGTCGAGGTCCGAGAGTGTCTCAGTGGCCGAAAGATTGAAAATAGTGTCCCGCTTGTCGCGCAGGTTCGCCAAGAGGGCAAAGAGTAGGTCAAGGTCGTGATCGCTTCCGGATGCAATCTGGTCTTGATGTTCCTTGAACAGCGCAAGGTAGTCCCCCCATAGGGTCAGGCTGCCTTGTAGCGCTCCTTTGTAGCGATCGGAGACGATGCCTCCTACCGAACCCTGCATCTGTCGTTGAACGTCCCTGCTGAACGCATCGAGCTCTTCGCTGGGCTGGTCCCCCGTTGACAACAGGTCCACGGCCGCTAGCGCCACGGCCGTCACGGGGCCGCCGAAGATGCTGGCCGCTGCGAGAGTGGCGTCAGCCAACTTGGCCATCGCCACCTGTCGTACTGCTCGATCAGAAGCTGTCTCCTCCGTCATTTCCTTACCCTTCCACAAGGCCCTTGCCGTGAACAGGCTTTGGTGGACCCGGCGAGGGCAGTCGCTGGCCTTGGGCTTCTTCACCAAACCCTCCGGTGCGGGTTCGCAAGGGCCAGGTATTCCATGGCGGATTCAACGTCGTTGTCCTTATCAGCTGCCCAGGCGTACGGGATGCGCACTTTGGGTTATGGCAACGGGGCAAACTCAGCCTCGGTGGTGACCTCATTCCTTGGGTATGGCCCCTGAGAGGCGGCCTGCCCTCGGCAGTCTCCACCCGTGAGGTGGTTCAAGGGTCAACGTCGGCACGTCGGGCCCAAAGGATCGGCGTGGCTGGAGCGCAACAGTCCATGCCAGCCGAAGCACCGGACACCCTATGGATCGCGCCACCGAACGTCCCTTACGCGTCATTCGCCTCGGCCTACGGCGCGCCCGGGACACTGCCACGCCAGTCGTTGGGACAGTCACCGATGTGCGTAACCACTGCCCGCTGAGAGGTTTCGTCTCGACGCGACGCCCGAGCAGTGACTCGGGCTGTCGATGGTGCCTAGTCTTCGAGACCTTGGCCAGCGAGAGAACTCGAGTGCGCAAGCATGGCTTGGTCGTACTCGGCGATGAGCTGTTCAGAACGTTTCAGGTACTCATCGAAGGCCCCGTCACCTGCATAATGATGCGCCCCTGCCATGAACATGCGTTGTTCACGGGCCAGCCCTCGGCGCAGGGTGTCCTGAGCGACAGCGGCACTCGTGGTTCTCCGGAATACGCGCTCAATCCCGGCGGCGACAACAACGGTAAATCCTAGGATAGGCGCTATCCACTCGGGTCCCTGGAGTGCGGCAATCAACGGAACTCCGGCACCCGCGACGATCACAATGATCCACAGGGACTGGATGACGACCGTACGCAACATGGCCGCGGTACTGCCGATCCGGATCCGCGACCTGAGATAGGCGATGTACCGCTGTCTTCCGGGAGAAGCTCGCGATGGTGCTCGCTCGGCCGAGCTATTGGCAGAATCCATAGAACCAAACGTACTCCCACCCCCGCGAGTCACCGGCTCCTAACGAAGAGAGCCCTCCTAGTGTCAGCACCGGTCGCGAGCCGCGCAATCTCCCGTCGAAACTCAGCTTCCACCACACGCCAGCCGGGGCCCGTCATCGATGCCGCGGGAGGCCCAATGGTGCGGTAGTCGAGGGCGCGTCACCTCAGCAATGGCGCGAAGTGCGAACGCGAAAACAAATCAAGCCGCCCACAACTGCTAGCGCAGCTCGCTGACAACCGCCAGCACAAAGAGGGCTACAACGTGGCAGCTGGTGTCGGTCGTCCCGCGCGCAACCGTCCCGCAGGACGAACCACAAACGGTGAACGAGCGCGTGAGGGGTCCATGATGCTGCGCCGCGGAGATGGTCTTCCCGTTTGCCCTGTCCGGCTTGCCATCCCGGGACCGGGTGGTCCTACGGAACAGCGCTCTTACTCGTGGGCCGTCGTTTTCGTCCTTCCGTTTGTGGAGTCTTTGGGGACGCTCTCACCGCGGCGCAGGACCCCACCCGCCGTGGGGCGGTGTAGATAAAGCGACTGTCGCAGCCATTTCTAGAGTCTTGCGCAGGGTGTGTCACTCTCAGGACCGCCCGTACTTGTCGTTCGGCCCGAGTGGGTCGGCAGCCTGCTCGGTTCAGGTGGCAGCGAGTCGTAATGCTGGTGTTGCCTCTACCGCCGGTGGAGTGCCGGATTCGTGTGCGCTCCCGTTTTCGGGAACCGCTCGGTCATCGCTTGGCGCAGCACCCACTGGCAGGCGCCGGCCACGGCCTGCGGTGTCGCTTCCTCTTCCCATGCCGACATGGGTTGGGAGGTCAGGCTCCAGTGGACGAAGTCGCCAGGGAATCCTTTGGGATAGGTGTAGTAGACGAGCCCTCGCCCTTCCTTGGCCACAAGGCAGTGAAAATGCGCCTTGCTGCTCACGCTCAGGAGTTCGGTGGCCTCCCCACCGAACAGTTCCTCGGGACTGAGGCTGACCACGGTGCTGGGGTTGATCGGTGCTGCCATATCACTGGTCCTTTCTCGGTGAAGGATCATTTGATCTCTTCAGATCGAAGTGCTCCGAAGGGGGTGGCGGCTAGTCCAAGATCTCGCCTGTTTGTGGGTCGACCTGGATGGCGTGTAGGCGCGCTCCGGTTGGTGGTGGGGCGTGTTCGGTGTCGAGCAGTTCCTGCATTCCGCTGCTGTCGATAGTGAAGATCAGGGTCCGGCACTTGCTGTGTTGCTCACCGTTGTGGGCGGCGTATCGGGATCGGGCTGGCCAAGGTTGGTGGCCGTCGGTGCAGTGGTCTTGGACCCGGTTGCGGA
>JBARUM010000153.1:0-1776 GCA_049645725.1 Maribacter sp. | reverse complement strand
GGAGCTAATTTACTAACGTATGAAAGTCCCACTGGAGATACACATAATTCACCAAGTGTATGGAATAAGTAAGCCAAAATTAAAAATATCATACTGACCGAAGCAGTTTTAGCCCCTAGTGGAATATTCATTGAGCCATATGCTAAAATTCCAAAGCCAAGTCCCAATAGAATAAGACCGATTGCAAATTTTACCGGACCTGAAGGGTTGTATTTACTTTGCCATATTTTAGAAAAGAGAGGTGCAAATGCAATGATGAAGAATGAGTTCAGAATACCAAACCATGACGCCGGTACTTCAGGCGCATCATCATTATATTGCTGCATGAGCATATAGATAACAATTGCCCAAATAATAGCGAAACTGGTTCCCAGCAGAATATTTGATATGGCAAACTTGCTAAAGGTTTGTTTGAAAAGCATTCCTAAGACATAGGTTATGATAAGCATAGGAACTACAACCAGAATAGAGTTGATAATTTTAAATGTATCGCCTCCAGCGCCTTCGAGTACGCGGTCAGTATAATCGCTCGCAAAGATGGTCATAGAACCACCCGCTTGTTCAAATGCCCACCAAAAAAAGATGGTGAAAAATGCGAAAATACTGATGACCATTAGTCGGTCAGAAGTCACTTTCGCACTTTGCGAGTTATTTCCATTATCTTCATTTGCATTTTCAACGATATCTGCTACTTCTTTTGCATCATCGACAAAATCTAAATTTCCTTTAGGTGATAAACCTATACGTCCAAAAATCTTCTGAGCGTAGAAAAACTGCAACATCCCGAAGAACATAAAGATTCCAGCAAGCCCAAATCCATAGTGCCAACCCCAAGCGTCTGACTCCCCTATGTAACCACATAACAAAATACCTAAAAATGCTCCAGCATTAATTCCCATATAGAAGATAGTATAACCAGCATCTTTTTCTTTTCCCTGCGACTTATAAAGCTGTCCTACAATAGAAGAAATATTGGGTTTAAACATCCCATTACCTATTATCAATAGGAATAATCCGAGATAGAAGAAATTTTCTGTAAAACCCTCCAATGCCATTGAGGCATGTCCTAATGTCATCAATAAAGCACCTATGATAATTGCGTTACGGTAACCGGTCAATTTATCCGCTATCAAACCACCAAAAATTGGTGTCACGTATACTAATCCTGTATACCATCCATATAGCAACAAGGCGTCTGCTCTTTCCCAGTCCCAGCCTTCATCTGTAATAGAAGAAACTAAAAAGAGAACTAACAAAGCCCTCATTCCATAGTAGGAAAATCGTTCCCACATTTCGGTAAAAAAGAGAACAAAAAGTCCTGAAGGATGTCCTAAGACAGTTTTCTGATTGGTTAGGGAACCACCAAATTTATATTCCATGTTGATTTTATTGAATTATAGATTTTCCTTAATGAAGTTCGTCATCTTGTTAAAAAGATGAATGCGTGTGTTGCCACCGTAGATACCGTGGTTTTTGTCTGGATAGATCGCCCAGTCAAATTGTTTATTGGCTTGTACCAGTGCCTCGATCATTTGCATGGTGTTTTGCACGTGAACGTTATCATCTGCACTACCGTGGATCAGTAGGTATTTGCCTTTTAATTTCTCCACGTGGTTGATGGGACTGTTCTCATCATAACCGCTCGCGTTTTCTTGAGGCGTGGTCATATAACGCTCTGTGTAGATTGTATCGTAATACCTCCAGTTAGTTACTGGTGCTACCGCGATTGCCGTAGAGAATGTATCGGCTCCCTTGAGGATACAGTTGGAGCTCATA
>JBARUM010000152.1:0-3644 GCA_049645725.1 Maribacter sp. | reverse complement strand
ATTCAATTGCTCGGCTAATTCTAATGTGCCGTACATTAAACCAGCTTCATCAAAACCTGTAACGATAATCTGATCTTTATCCTTTTTAATTGAAAACCCTTCTTTATGAAGTGAGTTAAGTGGCTCTACCAGTAGTACAATATTTGATTTATCTTTTTCTAAGGGTTCTGAAGCCATGTAATTACCCCCTATGGCCGCCTCTAAATCCTGTAATGCGAAATTAACCTGGGGAGCAGTTGAGCTTGAATAAACCCAAGTAATTTCTTGCTTATCGGAGCAGGCAAAAAATAACAAAAAAGTAAAAAAATACAATACTCTTAAACATAAAATTGATTTCGAATTAGCCATTAGTAGAAGTTTATGTGATAGATTAGATTGTAATCTATTTGTTTAAAAATAATCGAAGACTAAAAAAAGTCTATCCCGTACCATGCTGCCATTGAAACACCATGGGTTACCTAGCAAATTTTTCTACACGAATCACAATTAACTTTAGAGCCAAAATCTAAAATTGCTTTTTATAAAACTTTTCTAGTACACTCTTGGGACTCATGAGAGTTCTTGAACTGTCAACATAATAACAATATTCCCCTTTATGATGTACAAAATATCAGCTAGGAATGAGTCTTTGGAATATTTACAAACTATAAAATACCTAGTCTAATCTGTCTTTAGACGTTGTTATTAAGGTGTCCAAAAATTTTCTTCTTTCCCAACAATAGGTAAAATTTGAAAAGAAAATCAACTGGCTCCTAGGATTCTCCCACTTTCTGGAAATATCTACTGAATACCAAAAACAACACCCCACAAAGCAACCATGCTGGGAGGGTTACGAAAGATAAGAACACATCAAACTGAAGGGATATAAAATAAAACAGCCCAAAACTGATCACCCACGCAAAAAGTACCGCTTTGTTGAATTTGATATTAGCAACCTCCGCGTAGTTACGTACAATACCTGCACGTTTGTAGAAGAAATGTTCGAAAACGATTATAGCGCCAAAGGGAGCCAGAATAAATCCATACAAGGCGACAAACCCTAATAGCTTCATCGCAAATGCAGGGAATAATCCCGCAATTGTTGCTACGGAACCTGCGATAATCGTAACCCAAAAAGTAGATACTTTTGGCATTATCGCTTGAAAGGCCAATCCTGCCCTATAGATAGTCGGATTGGCGGTCGTCCAACCAGCAAGTACTACGGCTATGATACCAAAGATTCCAATGGCATTATTCGCCAAGGGTCCAGGAGCTACCGGGGGAGCTTCTCCATTGGAAAGAAATGCTTGTGCCTCAGGCGATTTTAAGTAGACCGCATACAGTAGAGCGGCGGCTATCCATGCCATATAATGACCTACATACATTCCTGCCGCGGTTGTCCAACCCGAACTGGGTTTTTTCGCGAACCGGAATACCGATAGGTCTGACATACCAACGTGCATGGCAGCATTGGCGAACCAAGACCAAATGACAACGTGCCAAAAGGTATATTTTAACTGTCCCGGAAAAGGATCAGCTCCTTCGCCCCAAATATTCCAAAAATCAGTAAAATTCTTAACTCCTAATTGATTAAGGGCTACTATCCCACAAGCAACGAACGCCAAGACGATTACCGGAGACATCCAATTTGCGGCTTTTGAAACAGTATCGTAGCCTTTTGATGCTATCAACGAAATAACCGCTCCAATGAGCACTACAATGATGACCCAAGTCATACCATTCGGAGTGGTATCAGTAAGTTTTGGCATTTCCATATCAAAAGGGATTCCTACGGCCGTAGCAGAAACTGTTATCATCGCCCCTGCCAAAAAACAAAACAGAATTCCATTGGCTAAGTTATAGCCAATGACCAATTTTTTTCCGCATATTTTTTCTAATTGATAATAAAGTGTCAATCTATTTTTAACGGCAATTTCAGCGGTTAAAAAACGCCAGCTTAAGACTGCTAGAAGATTACCGATCAATAGGCCTACAATCAAGTCAAAAGCACTCACACCAGCAGTCAAGAAAAGAGGTCCTATCATAAATTCAGTTCCGGCGGCATGCTCCCCGGCGTACATGCCTAAAAAGCTTTTCCAACTTTTTAATTTAGACTTGGGTACAGGAGTTCTTTCAAATTCTCCTCCGGCTATCTCCTCAATTTCCTCTTCTATATTGTGTTGGCTCATGTTAAGCTTAGTATTGGTTGGTTATTAAATGTTTTGGTAATTTTACCGCAATAGGTCTGATATTTTTATGCTATTAAGGCAATCTCCGACAGTGGATACACGATGAAATCACCACATATAAAAGCCCCAAGTCTGGTCGCTAGCTCTTTACAATAACTTAATTAAGTGTCATACTTAGAAATCTAAACTAGCTCCAAAGGAGTTGATAAAATTTATAAGGCTAATATTATACGATAATAGGGTTAAAAGCATCCTGTACTTCCCTGTTCGGCGGAAAGATGTTCTAGAGGTAATTTTTTTCTTCATAAACAGAATAATGAGTACGCCTTTATGCCTTCCTTTCTAAAACTTAAGGCACGGTCATAATAAAGCAAAAGTTGATTTAAACTTAGTGGATTTTTATGGATGATTAGGTCGTCCAATTTTTTGTGCTTTTCAATATTCCCAGGTAGTTTTTTGAATAGTTTTGTTAAAATCAATCATTTTTAATCTTCACTTTGATATACTGGTCGACCAGTGGCGTCCATATTTAATTAGGAAGCAAAAGGGTTTTTTTACTTGGAATGATGGCACGGATAAAGCCAGAAAATGCTTGACAATATTACGAGAGCTAAAATTCCATTTTACTAATTAAAACTCATGAATAATTATAAATACGAACGGCAATCATTTCTTAGTAAATAATATTTCATGCAAACTGGGCCAAATACCTTTCCACATAATTAAATTCTTCCTTTCGTTTACGATTGCCACTGAAAGTAATATACGCTTAAGCCTTTATTTCGAGAATGGGCGATAAAGTTGGTCTTATTCAGTTTTAAAAATTTATCATTCCTGAATCCAAGAATATACTTTAATAACTATTATTCAATCAAAGTTCCTAAAGCAATCTAATCACTTTCATTTATTAAATAGGCAGTTTCTTTATTCGTTTTACCCTTAAAGCTGCCATTGCCGTGGCTCTTCAAAAATGTCCCTTTTTGTGTGAATTGATATCCGGTCGTAACATTCTCACTCTTAAATATGTTCCTCATAACTGATATATCTCGGCTGCAATTTTATATTAAATTTCCATTTGTAAGTTCGTAAATCATGATTAGTTAGGGTCCTGGAAACATATGTAAAAACATATATCAGGAAAACGACTATTATTATGGTTTCCTACATTATTGTCTATGGAAATGCCTTATCTTTATAAGAGAATAACTCCCTTTCCATAAAACCCAGGTTTGATTATTAGGTTGAGCAGGTCTTTTAACATATTATTGTTAGTGACCTAAAGACAACTCCACCCGTCTTAATCAATGTTCAGAAGTAGTATCCCTACATTAAACATTTTTTACCGATATGCATTCGCTAGGAACATTATTGAAATTGGAGCGCCCGTCTGCCGTATTACCACAATTTTTGAACTATTTCTCGATTTTTCGACCTTAATCTGTTTAACTTGGGTGCTTGGGTGGAGCACTACAGGTG
>JBARUM010000151.1:0-10428 GCA_049645725.1 Maribacter sp. | reverse complement strand
ATATATTCAGTTATCGCAAAAAAATAATATTTCCGTAATGCTTAAGCCTCAGATATGGGTTTGGAGGGGAGCGTTTACTGGAACCATTAAGATGGATTCCGAGGAGGGTTGGAAGCAACTGGAGGATTCTTATGATAAGTTTATATTGGCTTATGCAGAATTGGCGGAGGAGACAAAAGTTCCAGTTTTCTGTATTGGTACCGAATTGGAAAAATTTGTTGAAAATAGACCCGAATACTGGCAGCGATTAATAAGTAAAATTAGAGGTGTATATAAGGGTAAACTCACATACGCCGCTAATTGGGACGAATACAAGAGAACACCTTTTTGGATGGAACTGGATTACATAGGAATAGATGCTTATTTTCCTTTATCGGAATCCAAAACACCAACGGTAGATGAATTGCAAAAAGGGTGGCAGCCATGGAAGGAAAAAATAACAGAGGTGTCCAAAAGCAATGGCAAGCCCGTACTTTTCACGGAATTCGGATATAGAAGTATGGATTATAATGCTAAGAAACCATGGCTAGTGGATAGAAATGAGGACAAGGTGAACCTAACGGCACAGGTAAATGCCAAAAAGGCAATATTCAGGGAATTCTGGAACGAGGAGTGGTTTGCAGGGGGCTATATATGGAAATGGTTCATACAGCATGAAAAAACCGGTGGGGACTTGGACAATCGCTTTACGCCCCAAAACAAGCCCGCTCAGGAGGTCATTCAAAATCATTTTAAATCTTATTTAGATTGAAAAAAGTAGTAATAATTCTTGTATTTATCACTTGGGGTTGTTCCAATGACTTGGAACTGGAAAATACGCTAGCTTCTTTTATTTCAGATAAGGAGACAGTTTTGGACAACGTTATTGCCTGCGCGGCGAGTAACGAAGACAACGAACTGGTGAGTATTTTCCTTTATCCCAGACCTGGCGCTACGAACATACAGTTCTATGAGAATAATGAAGCTGATGCCGATAAAAATAATTTTGAAGATTATGACCTAATGGAAGCCCCGTTGTTGGATGTTTTCAACGGCTTTCTTAAAAAGTTTGAAGTTGCCATAAACAATGAGAAATGGGTTGTCGTTACTTTTGAGGAGGACGGTAAGGTACATCTATCAAACCCTATTAGGATAAAAGTAAAAAGTAGACCTACGGAATACATATCTAGTAATGTAGCTATCGATGTTTCTAGCAATATGCCCATATTTAGTTGGGAGGACGGTATTTATGACGATACCAGAATATACTTTCAGGTAGTGACCGATAATCAGAATAATTTTATCTCTGGAACATATACCTTTGAGCGGTCATTTCAATTTTATAAGCTCGAAAATGTGGTTTTGAACATTACGCCTGGAATACCGGTAGGTTTGTTACCTCAAACAGCTTACAGTTTTTCCCTTTTGGCGGTTAGCGAAGACAATTGGGTTAATCTCTTTTCAGTTAAGGAATTTTCTCCAGAATAGTTCCGGTTTTGTAGGTTGTGATAATTTGCGAACAACAATATGCTATTTTTGTGCCCTAATCTAAAATGGCAATGAACATCAAAACATGCTTTGTTTTAATCTTGGGGTTATTTTGCATGTTTTCTAATGCTCAAGAAGCACAGATTTTAGATGTTAAAATACAGGGTTTAAAAAGAACAAAAATTTCCTTCATCAAAGAACTGGTAGATGTTAAACCGGGTAAGGTCCTAGACTCCGTACTTATGGAAAAGGACATGACCCGCCTTAAGAGACTTCCTTCTATATCACATGCTAGTTATCAAGTGTTTCCTGTACGTGATGAAGGCTATAATGTTATATATACGATTGAGGAAAACTTCACACTAATTCCGTTCGCCAACCTATTTAGCTCTTCCAATGACGATTTTGCTTTCCGAGTAGGGCTGCAGGAATTTAATCTTATGGGAAGAAATATTACCCTTGGAGGGTTTTACCAATATGATATATTTAACTCTTACGGTCTAAGTTTTAGGGCTCCTTACTTGTTCAGTAATAAGTTTGGTTTGGAAATTAATTACAAGGATTTAACCACGCAAGAGCCAGTTTTCTTTGAGAATGCAACTGCAGATTATCGTTACAATAACACAGGCGTTGAGCTATTGGGTCTTTACGAGATCAATTTTAAAAATAGAATAGACCTTGGAATAAGTTTTTTTACAGAAGACTATAATTATCTTTCCGGTGCTACAAGTCCCGAGGTTCCACAATCCCTGAATGTGGATAAGCACCTGTTTAAGCTTATCTATAATTTCGATGATGTTGAATATTATTATCAGTACCTATCTGGTTTTAGAAGCGCTCTAAACATGCAGTATGTTGGGAGTCCAGATGCCAACCTTCCAGATTTTTTAATCGGGTTTAATGATTTTAGTTATTACCATCGCGTGGGGCAAAGGGGAAATTGGGCGAGTCGTTTAAGGTTAGGCCTGGCGAGTAATATAAATACCCCGTTCGCACCTTTTACGGTTGACAATAATTTGAATATACGAGGAGTAGGTAATACTATTGACCGCGGTACGGGAGCAATTGTATTAAATACAGAATACCGGCACACATTGGTGGACAAAGATTGGTTTGTGCTGCAGAGCAATTTTTTTATAGATGGAGGTTCTTGGCGAAACCCTGGAGGTGATTTTGGTGATTTTGGTGATAATCAGAATATCCGAATATACCCTGGCGTGGGATTACGCTTTATGCATAAAAGAATATTCAATGCCATATTTAGAATAGATTATGGCTACGGTATTACAAAAGATGGGGAAAGAGGTATTGTTTTTGGAATTGGGCAATATTTTTAATCATATTTGTAGATATAAATTTGCTATAATGGGATTACGCATTCACTTTATCTTCTTTTTTTCAATTTCTATTCTAACCAACTTACTTCATTCGCAAGATTCTTCCGTTACTATTATTGCCGAAAAGGGTGATGGTATTTTTTCGATACTTAGAAAAACAGGTATAAATCCAAGTAAGTATTATGGCGATTTCTTGGATTTAAATGAAAAAAATATAAGGAACGGTAGTGAGCTAATTATTGGTAAAACTTATTTTTTACCAGAAGCACCTGATTCCTTTAAAAATATGGGGACTCAAATTAGTGTGGATTCTTTTAAAGAAAAACCTATTTTTAATCGCGAGTTGAGCAGAATGAAGCTTAAGGACACTACACTGAAAAATACCGTTTATTATATCATGTATTCCAATAACCTTATAGATAAAAAGGGCAATGGCAATTCACCTAATTTTGTAGTGCAGCTGGCCAGTGATTTGTTGATAAGAGGAGCTAGGGTTTATGTCCTTGACAAGGAATCTATTGAAGCTCAATCTGCCCCCGAATTAGATGCTGAGGTTCCTCAAAACTCGGAGTTGGGCCCCTATGTTGGTATTGTCAATAAAAAGTACCTTATGAATAAAGGCAGTTATCAACGTCTTTTATTCATACAAGAGAAACAATCGGACACCAAAGATTTTACCATATCTATTCACCATAACGATGAAAATAAGGAAGGAGAGAAACTTGCCAATAGTCTTCAGGATATTTTCAGGAAAAATTGGGTTAGCCGAACCGTTGTAGAGAATAATATTTCACCTTTTAAAGATGATATGACCATTTATCTTTCTAAAAATATCTTGCCGTCGGTTACTACAATCGATTTTAATTTAAATCCTTCAAAGGATGATGCTAAAATGAAATCCGTGAAAACCGACCTTGCTGAAATGATAACTGGAGGTATTCTTCAGGATTATTCAGACACCAATTTTAGTGATTAGTTAGACTCTTTGTAATCCTCTTGGCACGAACTTTGTTTTTAGAAAATTTAATGGTAAGGACAATCATCTTTATTTTTTTATTTTTTCTCTCCGGGCATACACTTTTATCACAAGATAATCTTCTTAGGGTAACTGCTGAAAAGGGTGACGGAGTGTTGTCCTTGCTTAGAAAGCAAAAGGTTAACCCATATGATTATTACGATGAGTTCATCCAAATTAATTCAACAAATCTTAGGGATAGTGTACATCTATACGAGGGTAGGGAGTATAAGATGCCTAGAATTATATTGGACACGGTACCAATTGTAGATTCCATAAAAAAGCAATCCAAAGAAGTAAAGGAACTAGAAGGTGAGGTTTTTGAAATATTCGGCGAAAAATATAAAAAAGTCCTTTCCAAAAGTGAAAGATTAAAAGGGAATATTTACTATCTCGTTTCTGGTCATGGTGGTCCTGACCCAGGGGCAATGGCCAACTATGCTGGAAAGTTAATAGCCGAGGACGAGTATGCCTACGATATTACCCTGCGTTTGGCAAAGGAACTTTTGGCGCATGGAGCAACGGTGTATATTATTATCCAGGATGAGAATGATGGTATAAGGGATGATCGTATATTAGAAATAGATAGGGATGAGGTGGCTTATCCCGATATAGCCATACCGTTAAACCAAGTAGCCAGATTAAAGCAGCGTGTGGAAATCGTAAACGCTCTTTATTTGGAAAACAAAGGAAAGTATCAGCGCTTAATCGTAACACATGTGGATAGTAGGAGTAAAGGTCAAAATATAGACGTCTTTTTCTATTACCATGAGAAAAGCAAGAACGGTAAAAAATTGGCCGAGAGCATTCATAAGACTTTTTCCAATAAGTATAAAAAATATCAGCCTAATAGGACATATTCTGGCACTTTTGAAGATAGAACTTCCCTGTATTTGGTTAAAAAAACCCACCCTGCGATGACTTTTATAGAAATAGGGAATATTAGGAATAAGAAGGACCAAAGAAGAATATTAGATTCTGATAACAGGCAGGCCTTGGCCAAATGGATTTCTGAAGGAGTTTTGTTGGATTTTGAAGAAGAATAAGTATTTATACTACAATATGTTTTAAATAATATTTATGAAGTTCCTCTGGTCGCGCACCTAAATAATACTTTAAATGAATCATTCCAAAATGACATTGTAGTGCAAATATTCCTCCCTTTTTGTATCTTCTTGCGGAGGTTTTTACCGAATTTGGTAGAACCTTGAACTTTGCTATTTTATAAATTCTTCTTATAAATTCGTTGTCTTCATATATTTTGTAGGATTCATCAAACCCGTTGTTCTCCTTAAATAAGGACTTGGAAATAAATAAGGATTGATCACCTCCGCGGCATATTTGGGTATTAATCCTAGTGCACCAAGCAAAAAATTGCAAGAATGGGTGACCGGAATCAAACTGCATTCTAAAGCAGCCTACTTTAAATCCATTTGCATATGCTTTTAAGATATCCCTGTCAAAATGTTTGGGAGGAAGTGTGTCTACATGTAAAAAATATAGGATTTCCGAGTTGGCAAAGCTAGCCCCCAAATTCATTTGGACGGCTCTTCCTTTTTGTGATGATATGACTCTTGCTCCCAAATTAGAAGCTTCCAATTTTGTATTGTCCGTGCTACCACCATCAATTACTAAAACTTCTTTAATACTATCAGAAGAAGCATTATCTGAAATGCTTTCCAATACTTTTTTGATATAACTTTCCTCGTTTAAAACGGGTATAATTATACTAATTTCAGGATTGTGATTTTTCATTGGGAACCTTCATCTACCACCTATAGTAGTATAATCTATTCTGAACTTACAACAGCTTTATCAATTCTCTGAATAATTTTACCATTTTGGGTTCAGTGCTTCCCGCGATGGCTATAATTTCACCAATATCTACCGGTTTTAAGTTATCCGGATTACACTCGTCCGTTAGAACGGATACAGCGACAATGGGCAATCCTAGGTGATTGGCAACAATAACTTCTGGCACAGTACTCATGCCTACAGCATCTGCTCCAACAATTTTAAGCATTCTATATTCCGCCTTAGTTTCTAACTGTGGTCCTACTACAGATGCGTAGACCCCTTTTTTAAGAGAGATTTGATGGTCTAAGGCAATTTTCTCTAATTTCTTTCTCATGTCCATATCGTAAGGTTCGGACATATCGACAAACCGCTCACCAAAATCAGAAACGTTTTTAAATGCCAAAGGAGATCCTCCCTGTAGGTTTAGATGGTCTTCGATTAACATCATGTCGCCTTTTTTAAAATTTAGATTTATGGCGCCGGCAGCATTGGAGATGAAGAGTTTTTTTATACCCAATAGATGCATAACCCTTATGGGGTATGTGATGTCTTGAAAATCATAACCCTCATACAAATGGAATCTTCCTTGCATGACCACCACTCTTTTTCCTTCGATGGTGCCAAAAACAAGTTTCCCGGTATGAAACTCTACAGTAGCTAATGGAAAAAATGGAATATGGTTGTAATGAGCTTCTATGGGGTCACTAATTTCATCAACTAATTTTCCTAATCCAGTACCTAGCACGATACCAATTTCTGGCTGATCAAACCCTTTGTTGATTAAATAGGTGACAGATTCTTGTAATTGTTTCTTTGTCATTTTTTCATATGTTTTAAGTACGGGATAAATGCCCCTATATCTTTAATATCTTCATAATGATCTATATCATTTTTTTCGGAAAGGATTGCTAATTTTTCTTTTTTTAGATTGTTTAACGTACTCTCTAACACGGTATCCGAACCCCATTCCTTATTGGAGAAAAGTTCACCCTTATATTTTTTCATTCCTAAAAGATAGTAACCACCGTCAATCGCAGGACCAATGACAAAATCATCTTTATCCATGGCAGTAAAAGCCCTTTCCAAATCTTCTTGATCAAGGTCGTACATATCACTCCCGATAATGATTATTTTTTCAAAACCTTTTTCAAAGCCGTTTATGAAGGCATTTGCCATTCGTTCCCCTAAATCTGCTCCTACTTGTAACTTTTTACCATAAATACTATTGTCCCAGATGTCTTCTTGCCATATTTCCTCTGAGTAATAAACGTCTTTTTGTGCATATAGCCCTTTGGTCGTTCTTACGGTGTGGCCCAATAGAAACTTGTAGATTTCAAGGGCGGATTCATCTCCTACTTTAGCTGCTAAACGAGTTTTACATTTGCCAAGCTCTGGGTTTCTTGTGAATATCAGCAGAAGGTTTTTAGAATTCGCCAAATGAAAATTGATTGTTTTCTCGTTTTTTACTTCTTTCTTAGTATGTAGTATTCCCAAAAAATTGTTTGTATTAAATTAATTCTGAATTCATTTACCTGTTGGGAGCATCGTAGATTTTTTCTCCTTTTAAAAGTAATTTTCCCCAATGTTTGTTGAAGGCGTGGACACTATCAGTTTCCTTTTCCTTTAAATTGTATACTTTACCGTCTTTGTTTTTCCATTCAAATATACCGCCATACAGGTTTTGAACATTTGTATAGCCCATAGCCATTAATCTTTCCCCAATGTTCTCCGATCGCACACCAATGGAACAGTAAACCACAATGGATTCCTCTCTATTAGGAATCTTCGCAAGTATATCCTTCTCATTAAACTCCTTATGTCCAACCCAAAGAGCATCTTTTAAATGGCTTACTTCGTATTCCTCTTTTTTTCTTGTGTCCAAAAGCAATACTGATTCTGCCGATAAATCTTCTACGGATACATATGGAACAGATTCTTTGTTGAACTTTTTCAAGGTTTTATCCAATTTGTTCTGTGCCCAAGAAGAAGAGTGGGCAAAAACGATAAAGAGAAAAGCTAAAATAAATCGCATGTTATCTTATTTAATAAATACAAAGGTACTATTTTAGAGATGTATCCCATGTGGGTAGAAACTCAAATTAATACGCGTAGAATGAAAATAGCTGGTTATAAAGTACTCCTATTAGTGTTCCTAATCTCGATATTTTCGTGTAAAAATCAAGAAGAAAAAGTGCAAACCATCTCAAATATCAAGACTAGTGGCCATTATGCCGAGAGATATAGACCACAGTTTCATTTTTCACCTCAAGAGAAGTGGATGAACGATCCTAACGGATTGGTCCATTATAAGAACACATACCATTTGTTCTATCAATATTATCCAGATAGTACGGTCTGGGGTCCCATGCACTGGGGGCATGCTATTAGCAAGGACATGATAAAGTGGGAACATAAACCTGTTGCACTCTACCCAGATGAACATGGTCTTATATTTTCGGGAAGCGCCGTTATTGATTCTAAAAACACATCAGGTTTCGGAACTTTAGAAAATCCACCCATGGTAGCTATTTTCACCTATCATCTTATGGCAGGGGAAAAGGCGGGACGAACAGATTTTCAGACCCAAGGAATCGCCTACAGTCTGGATGAGGGTAATAGTTGGATCAAATATGTAGGTAATCCTGTAATAGGTAATCCTGGCATAAAAGATTTTCGTGACCCAAAAGTGTTTTGGAACGAAAAATTACAATTGTGGTCTATGCTATTGGTAGCTGGGGACCATATGCAGGTTTGGAATTCTCAAGATTTAAAAAGCTGGGAACAGGTGAGTGAATTTGGAAAAGATAAAGGTGCTCATGGTGGCGTATGGGAATGTCCGGATTTATTTCCTCTAAAAATCGAGGGAACCGAAGAGGAAAAGTGGGTGTTATTGATCAGCATAAATCCCGGGGCTCCAAATGGGGGTAGTGGCACTCAATATTTTATTGGTGATTTTGACGGCAACACATTTACCACCGAACAAAAATCATCTAGGTGGATAGACCTTGGCAGAGATAATTATGCCGGAGTTACTTATAACAATGCACCCAACGGAGATAGAATTTTTATAGGATGGATGAGTAATTGGGACTATGCTAGGGATACACCAACGGTGAAATGGCGGAGCGCCATGACCTTACCAAGAAAATTATCCTTAAAAAAGATTAACGAATCTTATGAGCTTATAAACTATCCGTTGGAAAGTCTCAATGCCATTGTTGTTACCGAACAAAAACCGCAAGAGATTATTATAAAGGCCGATGAAATAAAGACAATAGAATTGGCTTATGGGAATACATCAGAAATACAATTTAAAACTACCGCCCGGGATTTTATGCTTAATCTAAATAATAGCTTAGGGGACAGTCTTATATTTGGAATGGAGGGCCAGAACAAGGAGTTTATTTTTGATAGAACGCGTTCCGGTAGAATAGATTTTAAAGATAATTTTGCATTGGGAATACAGAAAATGCCGATTTCAAATTTACCTGATGGCCCAATCGAGGTTCGCATTTTATTGGACCATTCGTCCGTAGAAATATTCATCAATAAGGGTCAATATGTGATGACCAATCAAATTTTCCCCAACGAAATGTATAAGACGTTGGAAATTTTTAACCCGGCGGATCAAAATCTAGAAATCATTGATTTTGTGGAAAACAAGGTAGAGCGTATTTGGGATTAATGATTTATAACTTCTGCAAGAATAACCTATATACTTAATTCGCGCCGGTTAGCTCTTTAGCTATTTCCTCTAAGTCTATCCCTAGGTTTTGCCTGTTGACGGTTAAGACTTCCTCTCGCAAGTCCTTGGGAAGGTTAAGAAATCCGTCCTTAGCGCCCAAAATCATCCCGGCTACGGCGGCTACAGTGTCATTGTCCCTACCATAGTTTACAATAAATTGCATCGTACTCAAAAAATCCCCCTCTCCAAATTCCAATCCCGTTACTAGTATTTGCCAAATTTCTGCGGAATGAAAAGCTATGGACCGCTCATCTCTTTCTAATAATTGATAAATCATTTCTTGTCGTATCCAATCTTTTTTAGACCCTTTAAAACCTATGGGGACTTTAAAAATGATACTGTCCTTGGCAATTAAAGAATCTATCAAAACCAATTCCTGTACACTGCGAACACTTTTTTGTGCCCCATCTAAAATAGCATAAGGAATTCTGCCAACTAACCTACTGTCTTGATAGCCCTTGGGGTCTACAAATGTAACGGTGTTAAGAATAGAGTCCATATTTTGGGTTCGTAGTGCCATATGAGTCATTGCAGATACTAAGGACGATATGTCCTTTGCATACCCAATATCAAACAGCGCATGTTCATAGGCCATTTCATAGGCCTCGGTAGGGTTTTTGCTTAGTAGCCCGAACATTGGAGCATATAATTGTCCTGCGCAGGACATTTCTCCCCCATAAAACCGATGCTGGGCTTCTTGGTAGGCACCATCATTTTTTTGGTATGCCAATGCTACTCTTGCCCATTCTTTTATCCAATCTATTTTTTCGATTTGATTGTCTAAGGAATCCGTACTCTTTTGTATGTTTTCTTTAGAAAGGTCCTTGGTTAGTTCCTCGTAGTATGATGTAATGAACGTCGCAAAGTTGGAAGCGTTTAATTCATTTGGATGGTTTTTTATGTATTTAGCTGTCAGGTACTTCCATCTAGTATCGTCCGTTGTTGCGCCGGCCATCAGATTATGGTTCCAAGTACCTTCAGGTGATTGTTCGCGAACGGCAGGTGTCAAACCTTGTATGTATCCATATTTAAGTTGAATATTCTTTCGATACCACATTTCCGTAGAT
>JBARUM010000150.1:0-6421 GCA_049645725.1 Maribacter sp. | reverse complement strand
TCGCATTGGAATAGGCACTAGTATCCTTGGCACCATCGATATCGATAGTGCTATCCAGATTCAGATACTTTGCGGGAACCTTTACTTTCTTACGTTCGTAATCGAAGGGCAAAAGGTTAAATCGGCTGCTGGAATCCTTATGAGCGTAAAGATCGATATCGTGTCCCCTGTCCATGAGTGAACTACAAAGTAAATAGGTGATCATCTCTAGACCGCCCTCGAATGGTTCGGTTATCGGATGAAGAGTGTGGGCCAAAATCGCAATTTTCATAGATTACAATACTAATTTAAGTTTGAAATGCATAAGACTACCCGTCCTACAGTAACAATCGAATAGTCCTGAAACCAGGAACATGAAACCAAGAATTCCGGAGCTATAGGCAACAAAAAGATTTTCCTTCTCAAATGCTATCAAGGCCAAGACAACGAACAATACCTGAAACGCGAGATTATATTCGTAACCCCCTGGTTTGGAAGTCTTGTCGGTAGTTACGAATGGTCTCTTTTTTCCAAGGATAGCGGGCCACCAATAGAAAGCCCCGACTGAAACGCTGGTCAGGTAAATCAAAAGTGAACCAAATATGGTTGAGAAAGCAGCGCCATTAACCCAAATCAATTGAATTAATTTTCCGAAGATCACGAACCAAAAGGCACTTACCGATATGGTAAGAACTACTTGGGATATATCGGTAGGGATTATTGATGATAGCAAAATCGAAGCAACTATCGCTAATATCGGAACACCCAATAAATTGGACCAAGCTGTCAATTGAGCTATTCCAGAGATAAACTTCGGAAAATTATAAAAAGGATCAATAGGGTACTTCATCAACGTTTGCGCATTGCCGAAAATCCAACGCTTCCTTTGTTTTATAAAGTCCTGTTGATGAATAGGAGCGATCCCCTTTCCTATTGTCTCATTTTGGTATTTGATATGATACCCTGCACTTTGAAGTCGAACACCCAATTCCGCGTCCTCAGTTATCGATACGGTGGGCCAACCTCCTATAGCATCCAGGGCCGTAATATCTATGAGGCTTAGGGTACCCGTCGCTAAAGCTCCCAAGCATCCGTTCGCCCTAACACAGTATAATTTGAAAAAATGTTCAAAATCGGCAAGTATGGGTAAGTGATGCCTGACTTCAAGATGATACGATTGCGGAAACTGTACCAAGGCCACATTATTTCCGTTAATGCCTTTGACCGCTTTTTTCAACGCATTGGGGTTCAACTGATAATCAGCATCCACGACAAAAACATATTTGGAATCCCTATGACTTATCCTCCTGGAGAAATTCAGCGCTCCCGCCTTATAATGGGGCCAGTTCTTCAAATGGTAAAAACGGACATTTTTCATATCCAAGCAGAACTGCTCCACAATTTTCCATTTCTTAGTGGACTTTGTATTGTTATCGATTACGATAAGTTCAAAGTTGGGATAGTCCTGAGATACTATCGTTTGAATGGTTTGAATGACCATTTCCGGACATTCGTTATGAATAGCGAGGTGTACCGAGACGAAAGGTTCCTCGTACCTCGTGGTCGCAGAAGCTGGAATTTCAGAGGGAACCCATAAAAAGATTCTTATAAGTTCAAGAACGATGGTCATTGCCGCAAAGAATGCGAGCATCCATATAACAAATTTAGGTAGCAAGAGCAAAAGTACCATCAGGATGAGCAGCATCATTACATTGAGTTGAAAGGAAAATCTGTCCTTTACCATAGTGCGCATAATTTTTTTTTGGAAACTACGAACATGATGCTGTACCATTCGGCACTTATCGGTTAGTATTTGTCGATTTAGGGTTTCGTGTCAATTTTTAATCGTAATCAGTCAATTCCAGTGAGCAAAAAGAGGGAAATTGTGGTTATAGGTCCAGTGCTAACCTTTGGTGCTCGGTACGCCAACGACTAAATTTAATTTCACTATGCGCTCTATAGAAATAAGCTCCTTACCCTTGAAAAATGTAATCGCGGATATTTCGGCAATTTTGGAGGTTCCCTATACCGAAAATTGTTCCTTGTACGAGTTAAGGCTGCCGGAAAGTATAGGAACAGGTGTTATCGTGGGAATCGATTTTGATGATGGGTTGGGCTTAATCAGGTATGACTGTACATTTCACATGGACATCCAATTCGAATTTACAGTGAATAAAGTCCACCCCCTTAAGTTTCTATTTTGCGAGCTGGGCAGTATTACACATTCCTTTTCCGATGAGACCGTTACGCATGAACTCCCGCTCTTTAAAAATGCGATCGTTGCTAGCAGCTCCCATAACGGGCATGTGGTAAGATTCCAAAAGGGCCTTCGGACCATATGGAACAGTCTTGAGCTTGACCGAAGGAGGTTTCAATCCAAGGTCAGCTGCGAGCTTAATGAGCTCAATTCGAATCTAAGGAACCTCTTGAACGATATAACCGCCAAAAAAACATTTTATCATGAAGGATTCTACAGTCTGGAATTAGCTGAGATATTCAAGGTTTGGAGCGCTTATAAAACGGATAAGTTTTTAAAAAAACTGGAGCTGGAGGGCTCCGCCTATCGCATTCTAACGCTACAGATCTTGCAATTTCAAGATGATCTTAAAAACGATGGTAACAAAACCTTATTGAGAAAAGCTGAACTAAACCAAATGGTAAGGGCAATAGAGATCATAGAAGAGAATCTTGACAATTTACCGAGGATCGACGAGATTGCGATCGAGGTAGGGTTAAACGAAAAAAAATTACAGCAAGGTTTCAAGGAGATCGTAGGTCGAACCGTGAACGGTTATATCCGACAAAAGCGATTGTCCAAGGCCAAAACCCTTTTACTGAACACGGATTACACTTTGTCCTATATATCAAGTGCCATTGGTTACAATAGCAGTAGTTATTTCTCAAAAATATTTAGGGAAGAATTCGGTGTCGGCCCTTCGGAATTTAAAAGGAATTCGAAAAATACCAAGATTGCCCTTGAGGACATGGAATCTTAAGAAGACAAATGTATTGTTCAACGTGGCCATTCTTTCGAAGAACCTTCCGTCGAAGGTTAAAATCCGCAATGAACTTCATGCTTCCTACCGTAAGTTACCGCAATATATAACAGAACTATCCGGTTCTAGTACGATTTTAATTAAGGGGGAGTCGGTAAAACTATGAATTGATACATCAGTTGAAATAATGGCTTGAATATAGTACTTCATGAGCGCGGTTCAGTATGCCTTTTCTTAATTCAGTCAAAAAAAAACAGCTATAGCGACCGTTAAACTGTCTGTATTTCAAGAACTTCGTGGGAAACAATTTGTTGAACTAAATTTAAAGACATTATGAACGTACAACTACTATTCACAAAGATCAACGCATCCCAGGCACCGCTCATAGCTCAAGATATCTTAGTCGATTCAACGTTTTTCGTGACAATTTTGGCAGGAGTAATCCTGGCGCTAGCGTTCCAATTCATTCTGACCGCAATTTCTGTTGCCGGTGGAGTTTCCGCAATGGGAAACATTAAGGAGAACTATGTAAGTTCAAAAATACGTCCGGGAGATTCATCAGATGCTAATGACCAAGAATTCGATCAAGATTATTCATCAGGGACATCAACGGGCGTAAAGATCACTTCCGCTTTCGGGATTTGGAGTTTGATAACCACGTGCTTGGCCCTATTCGGCGCAACCGCTTTGGCTCTTAATTTAAATGTCATAGAATCCGAATGGATCAATATCACTACATCCTTGGTCATTTGGGGACTGTTTTTTCTTATTCTCTTTTATTTGGAGGCGAAAATTGCCCGTACATTGATTGGTAACCTTATATCCGCAGCTACCTCCGGTCTTCGAAGCTCGGCAAATATGATAGGCTCCATATTCACGCCCTCTTCCGAGAAAAAAATCGAGAAAGTTGTAGGCAATACCGTTGCTCGCATAAGGAAGGAATTTGACTCCGGACTAAATGCAGATAAGCTTTCCGAGGTTTTGGACAAATTTTTAACAAGAGTGGACAACAAAATACCGGATTACGAGAATCTAAAAAGCGACTTGGAAGGGATCGCTAAAAAATCCAGTACCAAGAACACGGCGGGAAAATGGATGGCCGTACAACAAGTACTCACTAAACTCATCTCCGAAAATAATGACAGTGGTGATAATGAGAAAAAGGGTAAAGCAAAAAAACTAAAGGAAATTCTTGACACCGTTGTTAGTAAGTACAATGAGAGGTCTGGTACTGTGGAAGGCGTGAAAAATGTATTGGTCGAATTTACTTCTTTGGAACGTGAACAAATCAACAAAAAGTTAGAGGCCGCTAAATCCTACTTGGCATCGTCCAGTTCAGATGGCCTATCCCTAGAGAACATTCAAATGAAGTTCAAGGAAATTTTGAACGACCCGAACGTGGTCACTTCAATGATTTCAGATAACTTCAAATCCTTTGATAAAGAACATTTAATTGACTTATTGGATAAGAATACAAAACTGGAAAAGGAGCAACTCGAAAGCTATGCGGACAGAATTAATAGTACGGTTCAGCGCATGGCGAAGGAATTCGACAAAGAAAACGAAAATAGGTTGGTTAAACGTATGGAAGGCCGCGTATCCAATTTTTTTGAAAATACTGGAAGAAACGAGTTGGACTATAGTATTCTTAAAAACGATGTAAAACGAATGTTGGACAATCCAAAGGACAGTTTGGATATCATCAAAAGGAGGTTCGATACATTTGATTCAAACACCTTACGGGCCGTAGTGACCAATAATAAGTATATACAGGAAGAAAACATCGACAGCATCCTTGAGGCGATGGAAAGTGGAAAGAGGGATGTTATGGACAAGGTTTCAAAAATCGAAACGACCGCAAACCAACAAATTGAAATGGTCAAACGTAAAGCGGTCATTCAAGCGGAACATGCCAGGGCAACGGCCGCCTCTGCCGCATGGTGGCTGGTAATTACAACAATCCTGTCCGGAGTGGCAGCGATCGCCGGCGGTATGGTCACTCTTTAAAAGTATAAATACGTACGCATCTAGTTTTCCAAATGGCTCTGCACCATAGACAAGTGTAGGGCCATTTTCAATTGCCGAAAAATCTTTTAGTAGCCTTGAGACTCAACCGTAACCTAATTGGCAGCCTACCGCAATGCCATGGTTCGTTATTAAGGACGACAAATTACGGGTAGTCCATGTCGGCAAGACTATAAGGACTAAGGATATAACGATGAGCCATTCATATAGTGAACCAAAAAAATAAAAGCGCTGTACAGCTGCGACCGAAGGGGAATTCTTCCATTTCTCACAGATAACAAAAAGGATTTGAATTGATTACGATAATAGATTTAGAGCTATTTTCAACAACTATCAGAAATACCTACCACATTTCCTGCATTGTCAGCGGTTCTCTTAAAGCTGAACCGTAGAACTCTTCCCCATATATTTGCACAAGCCATGGTCGTTTAACTGTAAATCGTCGGGCCGAAGTCATATTGATAACACTACTGGTAGCGCATTACCATTTAAGCGGCTTCAATGCACGGACCTATTGATGAAGTCAAAAACTGAACGCTTGAGGTCAAGATTAGAGAAGTTGGTCATGTACCTTGTAAGCACAAGAATTTTTAACTAAAAAAACAATATTATGTCAGCACCATGGAAAGATAAATTAAAAGGAAATTGGAATATCGCAAAGGGAAAGATCAAGCAAGAATGGGGTGAATTAACCGACGACGATTTGGATTATAAAGAAGGTCAGGAGGATGAACTTGTTGGACGCATACAGAAGAAGACCGGGGAAAGTAAGGAACGTGTCAACGAATTTCTTGATGATTTAAAATATTAATAGAAGTATTTCAAAAATCCCCCGCTAGGGGGATTTCCTTTCTGTTATCCATCCTTTACCATATGTACTCTTGAATTCTCTTTAAGCCATTAAGCATATCCCTTCATAAAGTTTTTATAGAGTGCTCAACGAAAGTAGAAAAAAGGCTTCTCCTACAGGTTATCCTGATTTATAACTATACGCACTTAATATCAGATTGCTATTTGTAACAATCAAATTGTTTGGTTTAACAAAATCCAGTCTCTTACCTTCCACAAATATATCGTCCCCTCAAATTTCGGACTTTAAAACTGCAAGGATTGATGGTTTGAAGCGAAATGAAACTATTTTTAGCTCTATAGCACCAGTTTAATGGAGTGCGCCGTATTGTGTTCAGCATTCATTTGATTGTGTTACTGGTTCCATAAATTATAACGGAGTTTTGCGCTGTGTCAAATTTTATCCTCTTTACCGGAGTGACCAGTTGCCTATTCGCTGCGGTCGTAGTGATTTACATCCTATCGGATTTTTTCAAAAAAAGGAGATAACAATGTCCAAATCCAGACCGGTTATCGGTAGTTCCGTTCCTGCTTTAGAAAATGTAGTTATCATTGGAGCATCAGGATTAGGT
>JBARUM010000149.1:0-4908 GCA_049645725.1 Maribacter sp. | reverse complement strand
TGCATAGTATTTTTTTTCTTGGTTTTCCGAGTCCAAAAATGGAATATAGCTGGCCTCATCGGAAAAAAGTGAATGGAATTTGCGTATGGTCATGACTACGGAAACCATCCATGAACTTGGCGATAGGGTAAGGTTTAACGGAAGATCCAATTGTGTATTATAGAGCAACAAGGAGTTTTCTTCCGACACCTCCAAAGCATAATTACCTTCATTGAAAATGAATTTACCGCCACCTTTTAGGCAAAAATGAAACTGAATGTACCTTCGGTTTATTTCACGTGTTACCTTTTCTATACTAGTTCCTTCGTTTTGTATTTTGAGGACATAAAACCCGTCCTCTATTAATATTTCTTCGAAAGAACCTTTAGCGACATTTTTTCCTTCCATTGTCTATCAATCTTTTTTAAATTTATTTAGAAACAATCTAAATAGTATTTTTGTTATCCCCCGTTTTCGTTATAAAATTAAGGTAATTCAGTTGGATTATTAACTTTTATGTCTAAAAATCCTTCAATCGATGTTAATAGTTCCTCTAGCGTTACTTTTATCGTTTTTATGAATTTATTTTTGTTTCGCCTTATGAAGGACTACCATATTTCCAAACACAATTCCTTTTATACCATTGGTCTTAACTACAAAAAGGCCGATGCAGTGGTCCGCGGTAAATTTAGTTTGGACGAAACTGCGCTGACCCAATTACTCCTAAAGGCCCAGGAACAAGGAATCGATGGTCTCTTGGCGACCTCCACTTGTAATAGAACAGAGCTCCACGGCTTTGCGCAACACCCTTTTCAGCTGATCAAGCTGCTATGCGACCATTCTAACGGAACGGTAGAGGAATTTCAGGAAGTGGCCTATGTATATAAGAACAATGAAGCTATTGTTCACCTATTTCGGGTTGGTACAGGTTTGGACAGCCAAATCCTTGGCGATTTTGAAATTATAAGTCAGTTGAAACAAAGTTTTAATCGGTCTAAGAAATTAAGAATTGCGAATCCGTTCATAGAGCGGCTCTGTAATGCGGTCATTCAGGCCAGTAAGCGTATCAAAAACGAAACAGAAATCTCTTCGGGGGCCACCTCCGTTGCTTTTGCATCAGTACAGTATATACTTAGGAATGTTACCAATATTACAGAAAAGAATATTTTGTTGTTCGGCACAGGGAAAATTGGAAGAAATACCTGTGAAAACCTAATAAAGCATACTAAAAATCCCCATATAACCTTAATTAACCGTACTAAGGATAAGGCGGAAAAAATAGCCGGTAAATTTAACCTTACCGTAAAGGATTACGGTGATCTACAAACCGAAATTAGAAAGACAGATGTTCTTGTAGTAGCTACGGGAGCTCTAAAACCAACGGTATGTAAAGAACTTATCTATACCAAAAATCCGTTATTGATACTAGATCTTTCCGTTCCCAAAAATGTGGATGACAACGTATCTGAACTTGATAATGTAACCGTTATTCATCTAGATCATCTTTCGCAAATGACCGATGAGACTTTGGAGCGTAGGAAGCAGTTCATTCCTCAAGCAGAAGTAATCATTGAAGAGGTTATGACAGACTTTATCCAATGGCTGGAAACTAGAAAATTTGCCCCTGTCATTAAGGCCTTAAAAAAGAAATTGAAGACCATGAAAGATGAGGAATTAGATTATCAATCCAAGAAAACGGCTGATTTTGATTCCGAACATGCTGATATTATTTCTGACCGCATCATTCAAAAAATAACGAAACAATTTGCCAATCACCTTAAAGACGATAATGTGGATTCGGATTCAAGTCTAGAACTTATCCAGAAGGTTTTTCAACTAGAATTGGGTCAACAATGAGCAGAATTATTCGCATAGGTACCCGCGATAGTGAACTGGCACTATGGCAAGCCAATACCGTTAAAGAACAGTTGGAAGCACTTGGGCATAAAACCGAGTTAGTTCCCGTAAAATCCACAGGGGACTTAATTTTAGATAAACCCCTCTATGAATTGGGCATAACTGGGATTTTCACTAAGACCCTAGATGTAGCCATGCTTAATGGGGAAATTGATATAGCGGTGCATTCCATGAAAGATGTGCCAACAGCACTACCTAAGGGAATAATCCAAGCAGCTGTACTTAAAAGGGGCAATTACATGGATATTTTGGCTTTTAAGCGCAATGAAGAATTCCTTGGTCAGCGAGAAGGTGTTATAGCCACGGGAAGCCTGCGCAGAAAAGCGCAATGGCTTAACCGTTATCCAACGCATACGGTGACAGATTTAAGAGGAAACGTAAACAGTAGATACCAAAAGCTTAAGGACAATGATTGGAACGGAGCGATCTTTGCAGCCGCAGGTTTGGAACGCATTGGCCTAGAACCTGAAAACACCATTGGGCTTACATGGATGTTACCTGCCCCTGCGCAAGGAGCCGTTATGGTGGTTGCCATGGAAACCGATACCGAAATTCAAGAAATATGTGCTGGACTAAATCATTCCGAAACGGAAACCTGTACACGTTTAGAACGTGAGTTCCTCCGCGAATTGGAAGGTGGGTGTACAGCTCCAATTGGAGCATTGGCATATATAGACAAGAACGAAGAAGTTACCTTAAAAGGGGTTTTGTTGACGGTTGACGGCACCAAAAAACTAGAGGCCTCATTTACCGCCCCATTAGGTAAACACCAGCGGTTAGGGATTGATTGTGCAAAAAGTATTCTTAGCCGTGGTGGCAAGCGTTTAATGAACGAACTAGATTACACCAGCTTGAAAAATGCTGTGTTTTCTACAAAACAACTAACAGAAGCACAGTTGCGAAGTTTTGATGTTTCCATACGGGTGGATTCCGAAGACTTCATAAAAATAAGTCCTAATAGGATATCTCCCGTACTCCTGAAGAAGAAAACGAGGAATGTTGTTTTTACCAGTAAAAATGCCGTAGAAAGTTTACTTACCAATATAAGCCCAGAAGAATTGCAGTTTGAGAATATTTACTGTGTAGGCAGAAAAACACGCCGCTTGATTCAGAAGAAGATTGGAAAAGTGACCCACTTCGAAAACAACGCAGCGGAGCTAGCGCTACACCTAGTGGAGTTTATAGAAGGGACCGAGGTTACATATTTTCATGGAAACCTCAGCCTAGAGGAGTTGCCAAAAATCCTAGAAGAAAATAATATAATCGTTAATGCTATTGAGGCTTACCAGACCAAATTATCTGGAAAGAAGATTGATGATACAGTGGAAGGGATCCTATTTTATAGCCCCTCTACGATTGAAAGCTATTTGATAAATAACAAGCCAAATAAAGTAGCCTATTGTATCGGTGAAACCACGGCTAGTGAAGCGCGTAAACATTTTAAGGATGTTAAGGTGTCTAAAATACCGGACGTGGAAAGTGTTATTGATTTAGTGAATGAAGATTACAGGAATTAGCTGTTAGAAAACAATAAAATCATGAGAGATTTTAGAAAACTTGATATTTGGAAAAACGGTATTTAAATCGTCAAGCAAATATCTAAGTTGTCAAATCAACTTCAATTTGAAGAGAAGTTTGGATAACGTAGTCAAATTACACGAGCTGCCGTTTCGTTGAGGATAACGAACTCGAAATTATCTTCAGTTTACTTGAAAAAGAAGCAAGAATGATTAATAGTCTAATTAAAAAAATAAAAAATAGATAACGGCCAATTATGATAAAACACGACTTGTTCTTAAGAGCCTTGAAAGGGGAAACTGTTGAAAGGCCCCCAGTTTGGATGATGCGCCAAGCAGGACGGTATTTACCAGAGTTTATGGAAATTAAACATAAATATGATTTCTTTACCCGTTGTCAAACCCCAGAATTGGCCTCAGAGATTACGGTACAGCCCATTCGAAGGTACGGCATGGATGCAGCTATTCTTTTTAGTGACATTCTTGTGATTCCCCAAGCCATGAACATTGAAGTAGAAATGAAACCCAACTTTGGGCCTTTTTTACCAAAACCAATTCGTTCGCAGAAAGACTTGGCCAGCGTTATTGTTCCCGATGTAAATGAAGCGTTGGATTATGTAATGCAGGCTATTAAGGTGACTAAGGAAAAATTGAAAAACGATATTCCTCTAATCGGCTTTGCAGGTTCTCCATGGACTATTTTATGTTATTGTGTACAAGGTCAAGGGAGTAAAACTTTTGATAAGGCCAAAGAGTTATGTTTTACGCAGCCTGTGGTTGCCCATGAATTATTACAAAAAATAACGGATACTACCATTGCCTATTTGAAGGCGAAAGTGAAAGCTGGCGTTAATGCCGTTCAGGTTTTTGATTCTTGGGGAGGAATGCTTTCTCCAATAGATTATCAAGAATTCTCATGGAAATATATACAACAGATTGTCGATGCTTTAAAAGAAGAGGCACCGGTCATCGTTTTTGGAAAGGGATGTTGGTTCGCATTGGGAGACATGGCAAAGTCCGGTGCAGCTGCCTTAGGCGTAGACTGGACCTGTTCTGCAAGAAATGCCAGATATCTATCTGGTGGCAAAATAACATTACAAGGCAACTTTGACCCTTCCAGGTTGTTATCTCCTCCTACACAAATCAAAAAAATGGTAACCCAAATGATAAATGAATTTGGAAAAGACCAATATATTGTAAATCTTGGTCACGGTATTTTACCCAACGTTCCTGTAGAAAATGCAAAAGCGTTCATAGATGCGGTAAAAGAATATAAATCGTGAGATAAATTACAAAATGAGTCTACTTAAAACCGTATCGGGAAAATACCTTCGCTTTAAACTAGGTCTTACTCCCCAACAGAATCTTTTCTACGGGTTTTTAAGTTATGTACTCATAGGGGCCATATTGCTCTCTTTGCCATGGTTGCAGAAAACAACCGTCCCATTATTGGATAATCTATTCATTGCCACCTCAGCAGTTTCAACTACAGGTC
>JBARUM010000148.1:0-4759 GCA_049645725.1 Maribacter sp. | reverse complement strand
ATTCCGGTCGCGTGGACGGTATGTTGGCAAGTCATGGTTTTTTTGAATTGAAGACAGATGACTCAAAAAAACTTATCACCTTTTTAAGCAACAATGTCAGTTTTGGTAAGATAAAGGAGGAAAACGGATTGATAACTGCATTTCTTAGAGCGGAAATGGACGCGAAAACCTTCAATAGATCGCTTTTTGATGAAGGTATTATCCTTTCACATTTAGTTAAACGAAAAGAAAGTCTAGAAGAACAATTCTTGACCTTAACAAAAAATCAATCCAACTAAACTACCAAAGGCATCCTAAATGATACGTTTACTTCAAATAGAATTTATTAAACTTTGGAACAATACAGCCAGTAAAGTTCTGATTATCTCCTATTTTGCTTTGTTGACTTCCATTGCCCTAGTTGCTGCAATAAAATTTGATATTGGACCTGTAAAATTTCACCTGGCGGAAATAGGTATTTTCAATTTTCCATATATCTGGCATTTCAACACCTTTATAACGGCCTTTTTTAAGCTTTTCCTCGCAATTGTTATAGTTTCCATGATGGCCAATGAGTACAGCAATAAAACTATTAAACAGAACTTAATAGATGGGTTATCTAAAAAGGAGTTCGTGCTATCCAAGTTCTTAACCGTCATTTCCTTTGCCCTGATTTCTACAGTTTTCGTTTTTGTAGTATCCCTTATTCTAGGGCTAATTTATTCTGATTTTGATGAACTACCAATCATATTTTCTGATTTGGAGTTCATTGTCGCTTTCTTTGTAAAACTGGTAGGGTTCTTTTCCTTTTGTCTTTTTTTAGGTATTCTGGTAAAACGGTCGGCCTTTGCGCTGGGATTTTTAGTTCTCTGGCAAGTGTTAGAAGGAATCATAAGAGGATTAATGCGATGGAAACTATTCGATGGTGAAACTACAGAAACGATCATGGGCTTCTTCCCTTTACAATCCATGTTTAACCTAATAAAGGAACCTATAACAAGGTTGGAGGCAGTACAAACGGTTGCGGACCAAGTGGGTGAAAAAATCAACCTAAATTACCACGTACATTGGTACGAAATTTTAATAGTCCTTGTCTGGACGACAATTTTTATCTATTTGTCCTATGCGCTTTTAAAACGGAGGGACTTGTAATTAAAACTTCTTAATTTCAGAAGTAAGGTCAGAAAAGCATATAATGGCCTACATCGAGGATATTGACCTATTTAACAGTAATCATTAAGCTTTAAAACCCTATTTATATTATATTGTACTGTTTTCGAGTACGCTATGAAAAAAACAAAAACCTTGCTTTTGCTATTGGGTTTGGTGGCTCCTGTCCTATTTTTTGGGCAAGGAGAAACTTCCAATTGGTATTCTGGGAACAGAGCTGGAATTCAATTTAATAATGATAGTAGTGTAGAAACCCTAACGGATGGAAGAACCAATACCGTTGAAGGCTGTGCCACCATCTCCGACACCTTTGGGGATTCATTATTTTATACCGACGGTATTTTCGTATATGATAGAAATCATAATACAATTCAAAACGGAACAGGTCTGTATAGTTATCCGTCAAGTACGCAATCCGCTAATATAGTTCCAAAACCTGACGACCCGAACATTTATTATATTTTCACTATGGATACAACCACATGGGATACGGACGCCAATCGAGGGTTAAACTATTCCATCGTAGACCTAACTCTAAGTAATGGAAATGGAGTGGTTGTAGAAAAAAACATAAAAAAGATAAATGGCTCGGCGAGATGAACATAAAGGTGTTATGAGGAAGCTGATACTTTATTTAGGGATGTTTTTAGCCAGCATAGGATTTTATGCACAAGATTGTCCTGATTTAACGGCTCCTATTAGCGGTTCTATGAATATCCCCGTTAACACCACCATAAACTGGGAAAGTATTACCGGTGTAACAGGATACTTTATATCCATCGGAACAACCCCCGAAGGAACCGATATCATTGACAGAAGAAATGTGGGCAGTGCTACTACATATACACCACCTCTGGGCCTGCCAGAGAATACTCAGTTATATGTTACGATAACACTTTTTTTTCTTGGAAATGTACCTGAAGTTACATGCCAAAGCGAGACATTTAGAACGGAAGATGTTACGACTCCCCCGGGCTGTACTCTATTGAGCAATCCAGTAGACGGAGCTACAGGTGTCAACATTGCAAATAATATTTCATGGCAATATTCGCCTAGAGCCACAGGATACATTGTATCTGCAGGAACTACACCAGGTGGAACAGATATAGTCAATGATATTGACGTAGGTAACACACTAACCTACAACCCTCCTACCAATCTTCCTCCCAGTACCACCGTTTATGTTCGAATCACACCTTATAACGAAAATAACCCTACCCCTTTGTGTACGGAATTTTCCTTTACAACTGGAGCAGCGGCTACACTACCTTCATGCACCTCATTAATCAGTCCCGCAGACGGAGCAATCAATGTACCTTTAACTCCATTTTTAGAATGGACGGTAGTTCCAAATGCAGCTGGGTATAGAGTATCTATTGGTACATCACCCCTAACGCCAAACATATTAGATAATGGTGTGTTTACCAACAATTCCACTTTTGTACTGGATTTTGAACCTAACAGGACCTTTTTTATAACCATAGTTCCTTTTAATACTGCTGGTGATGCCATTGGATGTGTACAAGAAAGCTTTTCAACAGTGTTAGGATGTGGTCCCTATTTTGATGCCATAACGGGAGAGTTAACATTTATTAATCCAGAAATAGACTTTCCAGATGAAATAGGAATATGTTTAAATGAAGATAGTACCATAATTACGGCCACTGACACCGCGGAAGGATATAGATGGTTCCGGCTAGGTCCAGGAAGTTCGGAAACGCTAATTTCTTCGAGCGCAACGGTAGACTTAACAGAACCAGGACAGTATATTTATGAAGCGTACAATACCGTTTCTCAATCCGGTGTAACAATAGAATGTCCTACTATAAAAGAGTTCAATGTAGTGATTTCCGAGGCACCAACAATTGACGACGTCTTTGTAACGGAAGATGGAAATGATATTAGAATAGAAACTACCGTTAGCGGAATTGGTTCATACGAGTATGCTTTAGACGATATTGACGGTTCATATCAAGACAGTAATGTATTCAATAATATATCCCCAGGCACCCATACCATATACGTAAGGGATAAAAATGGATGTGGTATGGACGAGGAAACCATTTTCAAAGATTTAACATTAGAAGGTTTTCCAAAATTTTTTACTCCGAACGGTGATGGCATTAATGATTATTGGCAATTTGTACCTTCTTTAGAAACTGGAGAAATACCAGTAGAAGTAATTCAGATTTTTGATCGTTTCGGGTCACTTTTGGCCCAGATAGACCCACAATCCTTGGGATGGGACGGACAGTTTAACAATAAACCCTTACCATCCTCGGACTATTGGTTTAAGGCCACTTCATTTAATCAAAAAACGATAAGTGGTCATTTTTCATTAAAAAGATAAAACTTTTAGAAATCTCTCCATTGGGCGGAATATAAGTTCATTTGTTGAATTTAAGGGCTATATTCATTCGGATTAGGACAAAAAGAATACTGTAATATTAATTTCGTTGTTGTTCTCTTAACCAAAGTGCTTTTTGTATTTTAGAAGACAGTTTTTATGTTAGAAGAACTAAAATTGAAAACCAAATAATTTTAGTTTTAAAGTGTATAGAATGTTTTAAAAATCGTAATTAATAGGAATGAAATTTAAAGTTGTTTCGGAATTTAGTCCCACTGGTGATCAACCAAACGCAATAAAGGAATTAAAAGAAGGTCTAGATAACGGAGAGAAGTATCAAACGCTTTTAGGCGTTACGGGTTCTGGTAAAACCTTCACCGTTGCCAATGTTATAGAGGAAGTACAAAAACCTACCTTAATTTTGGCTCACAACAAAACATTGGCAGCTCAGCTGTATTCGGAATTCAAACAATTTTTCCCTGAAAATGCCATTGAGTATTTTGTTTCTTATTACGATTACTATCAACCAGAAGCGTATATACCTACAAGTGGAGTTTATATTGAGAAAGATTTATCCATTAACGAGGATATTGAAAAACTAAGACTTAGTGCTACATCATCCTTGCTTTCAGGAAGAAGGGATGTTCTGGTTGTTGCCTCCGTTTCTTGCCTGTACGGTATTGGAAATCCTATAGAATTTCAGAAAAATGTTATTTCTATTCAAAAAGACCAGGTCATTGCACGCACCAAGTTTCTTCATCAATTGGTCCAAAGTCTATACTCACGGACAACCGCAGACTTTAGAAATGGTAATTTCCGGGTCAAGGGAGACGTTGTAGATGTTTTCCCCAGCTATGCGGATCACGCATTTAGAATTCACTTTTTCGGAGATGAAATTGAGGAGATTGAAGCTTTTGACCCTTTTAACAACAATGTTTTGGAAGTTTACAAAAACCTGAATATATACCCGGCCAATATGTTCGTAACCTCTCAGGATGTGCTTCAAAATGCGATTCATAACATTCAGGAAGACTTAGTAAAACAAATAGATTATTTCAGAGAAATAGGAAAACCCCTTGAGGCCAAGCGCTTGGAGGAACGCACTAATTTTGATTTGGAAATGATTCGGGAATTGGGCTATTGCTCAGGTATAGAGAATTATTCCAGATATCTTGATGGTCGTGAACCTGGGACAAGACCTTTTTGCCTGTTGGACTATTTCCCGGATGATTATTTAATGGTTATTGATGAAAGCCATGTGAC
>JBARUM010000147.1:0-1987 GCA_049645725.1 Maribacter sp. | reverse complement strand
GCATTGAGAAATAATGACGGCCGCGATGAATATTCTAGATTGTTTTTAAGACAAAGAACTTGGAATCAGTATAATATAAGTATTTCGGCAGGCGGAGAAAAATATAATTTCAATTCTTCATTGGTCTACAATAAAAATCAAGGCGAAATTGTGAATGATAAATCAGACCAGTTCATAGTTAATGTAACGGCGAACTATAAGTTGACGGATAAATTACAGGCACGGTTTTCAACAAATTTATCCCAAACAAAAAATGAGAACGGCATTGGCACGGGTCCTATTGATTATCTAATACGTTTCCCGATTTTCGAACGCATTTTAGACGATAATGGTAATTACCTTCCCACGGTAGGTGGTGTAAATATTGAAAGTTCGGAATTGGCGCAACGTCAAGGGTATCCCTACCCATGGACGTTTAATCTAAAACAAGAATCCGACAATAATGAGGACACCTCCACAAATACAGATATTAGAATTCAAACAGGAATAAATTATGAGATATTTAGCGGACTTAACGTAGATCTTAGCTACCAATACCTCTGGAACTCGGATTTTGGAAGGGAACTTTTTAATGAAAACTCTTTTTTCACTAGAAATTTTGTCAATTCGTTTTCACAAGTTGACTCCAATGGTCGGGTTATAGACACACCCGTTCCTATAGGCTCTATTTTGCAAACAGATACCCGCAGCAGTACTGATAATACTTTTAGGGCACAGTTGAATTATGATAAAAGCTTTAATGACGGACTACATAATATAAATGCTATCGCAGGGTATGAGGTGCGTAAGCAGATTACGGAATTTAATAGAGACCGAAAATTTGGTTATGACGATCAATCTTTAATTTTTACCCAACCCAATTTCAATACCCGTATTACAAATCCAATTTTTGGCAGTCAAAATTTAATAAACCCAGGCGCCGTTGTCATCTTCAATGAAAATAGATTTCTTTCGTACTATGGCAACGCCGCGTATAATTTTGATAATCGCTATACCATATCAGGTAGTATGCGTTTAGATGATACCAATCTCTTTGGTGCTTCAGATAAGTTTAGAAACATTCCCTTATTTTCAGCGGGACTAAAATGGAATTTAACCAATGAAGATTACTTTAATTCCGACTTTTTTCAAAACCTGAGCTTTAGGGGAACCTACGGATCCGGAGGAAATGTAGATAGGAATACATCACCTTTCCTAGTTGCTAGGCAGGGCCGCGATCAAGGTAGTTTTCTGAACAACTATCTAACCATTTCAAACCCCCCGAATCCAACCTTACGTTTGGAAAAGACAAAAATTTTGAACCTAGGGGTAGACTTTTCAATGGCCAACAGCAGAATTTACGGGAATGTAGAGTATTATGATAGGCGTAGTGAAGATTTATTGGCTAGACGTAATATCAGCCCTACTTTTGGTTTATCATCTTCCTTTTTAAACGTGGCAGAACTCTATAATAGAGGCTTTGATATTGACCTGGGTGCGTTGATAATAAATAAAGGCGATTTTAGATACGACCTTAGAATACTGTATAGTCAGAACGAAAATAAAATAACAAGGGTAGATGAAAGTAACCCGGGTGAAATTTTCTTGTTCACACAAACCGATGCAAATGCCTTTGTAGTAGGTGAGGCCGTAGATACATTCTTTAGTTTCAGGTATGCGGGACTCGATAGGGAAGGAAATCCATCATTCTTTGATGAAAACAATGAAGTCGTAGAGGTAGGTGGCGATATTGGCGCTATAGAAGCTTTAAAAAACGAAGGTTCGAGGTCACCAAATAGAACAGGCTCTATGACCAATACCTTTACTTATAAAAACTTATCGCTAAGAATGCTTGCCACTTACTCGGGAGGAAACCGGTTTAGGTTTGGTCAAAACTATGATCCGAGATTTTTTCCTAATAACGTGTCAAGTGATTTTGTAAGTAGATGGCAAAGACCGGGTGACGAACTATTAACAGATGTACCTAGAATTACGTCCCCCCAGGAAA
>JBARUM010000146.1:0-2901 GCA_049645725.1 Maribacter sp. | reverse complement strand
TAGGGGGTGAGCCCACTTCGCGCTGGACGAAACCCACTTTGGCTATCTTCAATGAATCTATGTACAGTGATGGTTCTTGTTTTGCCAGTGGTTATACCGAACTAAAAATAGGAAAGACCGTTGGGATGTCCGTTCCTGGTACGTGCAGTTTTGCCGGCTGGGAGCGTTTGCCTAATGGAGGACGTTGGGGCGTAGTTCCCGTAAGCTCTAAAAATAAAGCAGGCGAATGGATGGAAAACAACGAAACCGACCCAGAAATTATAGTTAAGAATCAACCCGAGAGCATTTCTAAAGGAACTGACGAACAGCTAGAGCGTTCGATTCAAGTTTTGCTGAAAGAGGTGGAGTAACTTACAGTGAACAGTTTTCAAATGCCAGTTGTCAATTTAAAGTAAATGAACAACTGTTCGCGCTTTATTCTTTTTTGATGGATTTCTTTATGCTGAAGGCTAACATTCTAAATTAGAAATAGAGTAACTTGTTGGTTTATACAATTGTTGTAATTCATAGCGGAACGTATTCAAACTTGGAAAAATATGGAGGAATTAAAGTTGCATTCTTTTGTACAAAATGACCATTTAGAATCTTTAAAAGAAAAATACAACTCTTTAAAAAACAAAATTAAAGGAAATAAAAAAATGACTGAATCCGAAAAGAAATCGGAATTGGAAAATTTGACACAATCTTTTGAAAAAGAAAAAAAGGTTTCAAAAAACAACCTTTACTAAATTCCAAGAATCCAAATGCAATTAATAAAAGCATTTTATTCAAAATGGGGGAAAATGAAACCAGTGAGTTTTATATTAACAACTACCTTTTTGAATTTTATATTAATGATTCCAATTATTTTAGTTCTGATTTACTTTGACATTGAAGAAAATGAAATTGGTGGAATTGATATTGAAAAATATTCTTTTTTGGGTTTCTTTTTTTTAGCAGTAGTCTTTGCACCAATTCTTGAAACACTAATTGGACAGGCATTTCCAATAAAGCTAACACAAAAAATACTACAGAATAAACTTAATATAATTCCTATTCTAATTTCTGCAACCTTATTTGCATTAATGCATTTTGGATATAGTATTTGGTATAGTCTTTTAACATTCCCACTAGGTTTATTATTAGCTGAAACATACTTGATTTTTCAGAAAAGAAAAGAATCAAGTTTTTGGGTTACAACTGCTGTACATTCTTTAAGAAATTTAATTGGTGTAATTTCAATTTATAGTGGAATTGAATAATAGATAATGAGCAAAAACAACGAAATGGCAAAAAAGACGTATATAGCTCATTGCGGCTAAATTCTTTTTTGGAATTCATTGCAATTTGCTATATTTTTTTAGGGAGGAAAATCATTACTGATTTACCACAACGAGCCATACATAAAACCGTCGGCATCCATTTCGAAAGAAATGCAGACACCTGAATGTTTGGATATACACTTGTAACATGATAAAATGAAACGATTTTCCTACAAAATTGTCCTGCTGGTGCTTACTTTAAGCATTTCCTGTAAGCAGAAAAAAGATAGTGACTGGATACCTATTTTTAACGGTAAGGACTTAGAAGGATGGTCGCCAAAGTTTACAGGTGAAGCATATGGGGATAATTATCTGAATACCTTTCAGGCAAAAGAAGGGAAGTTAATTACTAGTTATGATGACTACGATAATTTTGATAACAAATTCGGGCATATTTTTTATCGTGAAAAGCTTTCGCGGTACAGATTGCGGTTAGAATACCGCTTTGTGGGAGAGTTGGTCCCGGGCGCGCCATCTTGGGGCTTTAAAAACAGTGGCATTAAGTATCATCCCCGCATCCTTCTGAACTGCCCCTTGACCAAACGTTACTGGTTGCCGTTGAAGCCCAGCTAATTGGGGGTGATGATAAAACAGAAAGATTTACGGGAAATGTATGTACCGCTGGTACTCATATTGAAATGAATGATCGTTTGATTACAGAACATTGCACCAATTCAGGCTACCCTGCTATTAACGATACCAGTTGGGTAAAGATGGAACTTGAAGTACACGGTAGCGATAAAATAATTCACAAGATCAACGGCAAGGTTGTTATGGAGTACTCCAAACCCCATTATGATGATACGGATGAATTTGCTCGGGAACTCATGAAAAAGGGTCACCCACGGATAATCAGTGAGGGTTATATTGCTCTTCAGGCAGAAGGTCATCCCGTAGAATTCAAGAATATTGAGCTCTTAAAACTGGATGAGTGATTATGTGACTTTTCATGGCTGAAGTAATTGGTTGAATGATGCAAAAAAAACATGCTTTGTGTTGTTTTAAAACCTGATGTTCAATAGAATATTCACGCAAAAGAAGCAGAATTAGGACCTATACGAACGCTGAGTGCTGGTCAAACTTAAATTCGGTCTTCGTTTAAGTGGTGTACTTCGTAGTCACCAATCTTCCTTTAAAATCATTAGAGGTAATGGATAAGACTTCCTCCTCCTCATTGACCTTAAAATAAAAAGGAGGCGCCGATAGGTTTACCCCACTTTGTTTTTTTAACCGAATCCCTTGCCCGGAAATGATGTCGAGATTGGGGGTGAAATCACCTTCAGGAATATGTTCGGTCAGTAGTATGTATTTGAAATCCGTCAATTTTTCCAATACTTGTTGAATTTCCACATTGGATAAATGCTGTAATACCTGTCTTAATAGGACACAATCGGCAGGGGGTAAATCATCCTTAGCTATATCCAAACAATGGAATTCCAAATTCTCGGCTTTGAACTTTTTTTTGTGATGTTCCATAAGGTCTGGAACAATATCTATTCCAATATACTTTTTGGAGTACTTTACCAGTTCCTTCCCTATGTTAAAATCACCACATCCTAGATCACAAACCGTAAGTGGAACTTCAAATGAACTAAGAAAG
>JBARUM010000145.1:0-3530 GCA_049645725.1 Maribacter sp. | reverse complement strand
CATTAAGATAGGGTATAACCGCCTCCTTATAAGGAATAGTAACATTTAGACCCCTCAGGTTAGGCGAATTCTTAAGTAAACTAGGAAATTCAGTTATTTCTTCTAAATCAAAATTTTCATAAGAATGATGCTTCAAGTTCAAATCATTAAACTTTTGAGCAAAATAACCTCGTGAAAATGAATAGGAAATATTCTTTCCTACTAAGCCTAGTCTATACTCTTTGTTTTCTATTTTTCCCATACCAGTCCAAAAGTAACAAAATGCTTATTCCGAATATAATAAAGAAAACGGCCCACCAAGTTTCAGAACTTCCCAAATAGGGGAGAAACCGCTCATAATTGGCTATAATTTCCTTTCCATTGGAATCTAAAAATATAGCACCCTCTAAATCTGTTTTGAAAACCGTTTTTTTCCAAGGCCAAACAACTCCTAAGGAACCTGTAATAAAACCAAGAATTACAGCGGTCGATAAATGTTTGTAACGCTTAAGTACGTAACTAAGAATGTGGGAAAGTGTTACTAGTCCTGTTGCGGAGCCTAATGTGAAAACTGTTAATATTTTAAGCGTTTTTAAACGTTCCGAGTTACTAACAAAACTAAAATCACCACTTATAACCTCCGCAAGGGTGTCATAAAGCGCATTAACACTATCAACTAACAACAGCACGTAATTACCTAAAAGTATAAGAATAAAAGAGCCTGAAAGACCAGGAAGTGTCATTCCGGACACGCTGATTATACCGCAAAGAAAAATAAACAGTAGATTATCATTCTCTCTAGCCGGACTTAAAAAACTAATCGCAACCCCAACGGTTAGGCCTATAAAGGCAGCCAAAATTGTTTTCTTCGTCCAATGTTCAAAATCTTTAGCTATATAATAAATAGAACCCAGAATCATTCCAAAAAAAGTGGCCCAAACATAGAGTTCTTTTTGTTCTAAAAAATAATCCAACACTTTAGAAATACTAAAATAACTTACCAGCATCCCAAAAATCAAAAGCGTAAGAAAGGAACCGTTTACATAACGATAAAAACTTTTGAACCTCCCTGCTAATAGAAGCTTAAATGCTTTTGTATTAATTTTTTGGAGCGAATAAATGAACTCTTCATAAAAACCTCCAACAAATGCGACAATGCCCCCGGATACTCCTGGAACTTTATTTGCCGTACCCATACAAAGTCCCTTGATCACTAAAAATAGTTTATCTGCAAAGGTTCTTGGGTTGTTCATGAAGAATTGCTCTTACTTTTTTGAAGCTGTTTTTTCCAAGATAAAAATAAGGGAAAAACCTACGAGCGCGGCTATGATAGCATATATTATTTGAGAATCCCCTTCATAATTGAAAGGAGAAGTGTTAGCGTCAATAATGATTTTCTTGTCACCAAAGACTTTGGTCTCTATGATTCTTTTCCAGGGCCATATTTTATTTAAAGACCCAATAATGAAACCTGTTAAAAGCGCCAATGTCATATTCTTGTAGTTGCTGAACATCCATTTTAAAAGCCTAGCGAAACTTAAAAGCCCAAAAATTGCGCCAACTGCAACCGTAAACACTATTTTGATATCTCTTTCATGTACCGCATCTAAAATGGTCTTATAAGAACCTAATAATACTAAAATAAAAGCTCCGGATATTCCAGGTAAAATCATGGCACATACCGCTAGCGCACCTGATAAGAACATAAACGGAAGACTATCAATGTTTTCGTTTGGAGGCAGCGTGGTGATGTAAAAAGCTATAATGGCACCGAAGGCCAAAGCAAGAATAGCGCTTAGGCTCCATTTGGTGATTTCTTTGCCCACAAAGAAAACACTTGCTGTTACCAGTCCAAAAAAGAAAGACCACAGGAGAACGGGTTCATTTTCCAACAACCAACTCACCAAGGCGGCCAAAGAGAAAAGGCTTATAAAAATTCCTGTAAATAGGGCAATTAAAAAATTACCGTTAGCTTGTTCCCAAAATCTCTTGAATCCAGAGGTTTTAAGCGCCTTAAAAAGGGAAAGGTTTATATTGTTAATAGAGGTTATAAGTTCCTCGTAAATACCCGAGATAAATGCTATAGTTCCACCCGATACTCCTGGAACTACGTCCGCAGCACCCATGGCAATTCCTTTAATGGTAATAAAAGTATAATCTATTAGTTTTCTGGTTCCCATAAAATCCGAAAAGGTGTCAAGAAGCTTTTTTGTAGTCGGCTAATATAGCTTTTATCCAATCGGAATTACTGTATTCTGGAAACTGACGGTTGAAGATGGTTAAATATTTGTTTTTTTTATCCATTTTTAGGGCATCTAACAAAGCAATACGTGCATTAATAGCATCATTCAAATAAAGGTTGTAACCAACAAATTTGTAGGCTATTCTAAGGTTTTTTGGATAAAATTCTCGCCCTTGAGCAAGTATTTGTAGGGCTCCGGTGGTATCCCCGTTTATATGTACTGCATCCGCCCATTGTAGCCAAGTATCAAGTTCATAGTTGCCCAATTCTACTACTTGTTTAAATGAAAAATCGGCTTGGTCATAGTTTTTTAATGCCATGTGGATTTTAGCACATTTTTTCCAGTATAGTGGGTTTTCACCATCTATATTCAATGCCTTGTTTATATAATGCAATGCCTTTTCAAAGTTCTTCTTACCGTAATGGAAATTCGTAATTGCGAGCCACCCTTTATCCAATAAGGGATCTTCATGAACGGTTTGGTAAAAGTAATACCTTGCCATTTCACTATTCTCTAATTTTTCGTAGCATTTACCAATTCTTAAAAACGCATGGGAAGTAGGATCTTCCATAGTTATAGTAGTCTCATAATTCTCAATGGCCTCTTTATACTTTCCTAATTTTTCCAAAACTTTTCCCTTCTCAAAATACGCACCAATAAAGGAATCATCAGAAATTATTGCAAAATCAAAAGCGGCCAGAGCTTCTGGGTACATCTCTTTTAAATAGTATTGCTTACCTAATTGGTGCCATGCTACTTCACAATATGGATTACGTTCAAGGTACTCATTTAGATATATGATTGCACCATCATAATCCTCCAAGAATTCAAAACAATAAATAACATTGTAAAGTGATGAATAATCTTGATCATCAAAATCTACACAACGCATAAAACTTTCTTTCGCAGACTTGAAATCGTCCATAAAAAGATATTCCATTCCTAAAAGCGAATGAATATCAAAACTATTTGTGGATAGGTCCAATGCTTTATACAATAATTGTATAGCTCCCTCGTGATTATCCTTTTTGGAATAAATATTAGCTCTTTGAATATATATTTCCTCATTTTTTGGATCCAGTAGTTGCAGCTCATCCAAAAGCTCTTCCGCACCTAAAAGATCATTCTCAAAAACCATGACTTCAACTTTCAAAAGCCTTAGTTCTATAGAACCGGGGTGCTGCTGTAGTCCTATTTTTATTCCCTTTTTGGCTAAAGATACTTTTCCATTATTCAGATAGTGATGTACAATATCCTCAAAGTCTTCGGCATCAAAGAAATAGACATCATCTGTCTTTAACATTGATT
>JBARUM010000144.1:0-3784 GCA_049645725.1 Maribacter sp. | reverse complement strand
GACCTGTATTATCCTAACGAGAAATTTTCGATATCAAATGAATGTGTTTATTTATGTTGTAAAACCGGTTACGGAAAAGCAAGGTTGAACAATAATCTGATAGAGCATAAATTAGGGGTGAAAGCTACTGCCAGAAATTACCGTACCATGAACAAACTACTGGAACTAGCTTCATAAAAGCTATTTTTTAAAAGCATAATGAACTTGTTATTTCTAATTTTATCCCAAAGACCCAACTATTAATTCAACTCCCAGATTTTATAATTAAGAAGGGTTGCGAAGCATACCCAAAGCAAATAAGGTATTAGTAATAACGCAGCTATTTTGCTTACTACCCTGAACCATTTTATGGTAAGAATGAGCATTATCAAGAGGGAGATAATTACCCATAATGCCCAAAACGGCTCCTTTAAGCCGAAAAATACAATACTCCACAATGCGTTTAAGAGTAGTTGAAACCCAAAATGATATAATCCTGTTTTTACCCATTTATGATGAAAACCTTTCCCCCATACCCAACCTGCGGATATTCCCATAAGAAGATATAGAACGCTCCATACAGGGGCAAAAATCCAATTGGGAGGATTAAAACTTGGTTTAGTCAATGAGAGGTACCAATCATTGACAGAACTTTGAGTGACTACGCTGGAAAGAAACCCAATGACCAAACAAATTACTACTGCAACAATTACATATGTAAGTTTTTTTTTCAATTTGTTGGTGTTTGCCCCTAAAATAAGGATTTATTTTAATTGGTGGGACTAAAAACTATCTTTGCATAAAGACCTCTTTAATGACCGAAAAAGATTTTATGTTGCCCCACTATTCTTTTGATAAAGAAGGAGGCAAAGTAGCCTACAAATCTCCAAGTAATATTGCTCTGGTAAAATATTGGGGTAAAAAAGAAAACCAAATACCTGCTAATCCCTCAATTAGTTTTACACTGGACGCATGTGCCACGACTACGAAAATAACGTACAGCAAGGCCAAAGAGGCTAGTACAGATTTTCAATTTGAACTTTTATTTGAGGGAAAGCCAAAACCTAATTTTAGACCAAAAATTCAAACTTTTTTTAAGCGTATAGAAAACTATATGCCTTTCCTAAGAGCATATGAATTTAGAATAGAAACTTCTAATAGTTTTCCCCATAGTAGTGGAATTGCATCATCTGCCAGTGGAATGTCGGCGATTGCCTTGTGCTTTATGGAAATAGAACGAGATTTAAATCCTGAAATGGATGATAATTATTTTTTCAAAAAAGCCTCTTTTCTAGCCCGTTTAGGTTCGGGAAGTGCCTGTAGGAGTATAGAGGGGGATATAGTGCAATGGGGAAGGCATTCTGGAATAGAAGAAAGTTCAGATTTGTACGGGATTAGATATCCATACAAAGTTCATCAAGTTTTTAAAAATTACCATGACACCATTTTACTGGTGGACAGAGGAGAAAAACAGGTCAGTAGTACTGTGGGCCACGATTTAATGCACGGTCATCCATTTGCCGAAAAACGTTTTGCTCAGGCACATGAGAATCTAGATAAGTTAAAGTTGATTTTGGAGCAGGGTAATCTAAAGGAATTCATCCAAATTGTGGAAAGTGAAGCACTTACCTTGCATGGAATGATGATGACAAGTAGGCCCTATTTTATTCTGATGAAGCCAAATACTTTAGAAATTATAAATAGAATTTGGGCGTTTCGTTCAACATCAAAAAGTAATTTATGTTTTACATTGGACGCCGGTGCGAATGTTCATGTGCTTTATCCAGAGAATGAGAAAGAGGTAGTACATCAATTTGTTAAAAATGAACTAGTTGCATTATGTCAAAACCAACAGTATATTTGCGATAGAATTGGTTTTGGAGCAAAAAGATTGTTCTAAGGAATTGTAATTTAAATTCGCAATAAACGTTTTGGGTTAACATTTAGCCTTTTTTCTTTATCCATTTAAAGAAAAAGGGTAAACTTTGCACCAGAGTTAGTTATCTTTAAATGTAAGTTTAATTTTATTGTAGTGAATTTAGGAATGAAAGGACCATTATTTTACTCTAAAATCCTCCTTTTCGGAGAATATGGAATTATAAAAGATTCCAAAGGCCTTTCCATTCCTTATAATTTTTTTAAAGGTGCTTTGAAGACCGATGAATCTTTATCAGAAGATTCTAGAAAATCCAATGAAGGCCTTAAAAAATTTACGAATTATTTAGATGGATTAACCAAGGAAAACCCAAAATTGGTTTCATTTGATTTTAAAGCCCTAAAAGAGGACGTTAATCAAGGAATGTATTTTGACAGTTCCATTCCGCAGGGCTATGGTGTTGGCAGTAGTGGGGCATTAGTAGCCGCTATCTATGATAAGTATGCGAAAAACAAAATCACGGTTTTGGAAAACCTTACACGTGAAAAACTATTGAAGTTAAAGCTCATTTTTGGAAAAATGGAGTCTTTTTTCCATGGAAAATCCTCGGGTTTAGATCCATTAAACAGTTATTTGAGTCTTCCCATTTTAATAAATTCCAAAGATAATATAGAGTCTACCAGTATTCCTTCTCAAAATGTAGAAGGTAAAGGTGCTGTTTTTTTATTGGATAGTGGTTCTACAGGAGAAACAGCTCCAATGGTTCAGATTTTCATGGAGCAGATGAAGAATGAAGGTTTTAGAAAAATGCTTAAGAATCAATTTATAAAGCATACAGACGCCTGCGTGGAGGATTTTGTCAATGGAAATGTTAAATCTCTTTTCGGAAATTTAAAGCAACTTTCCAATGTTGTTTTGGATAATTTCAAACCGATGATTCCTTCTAAATTTCATGACCTTTGGAAACAGGGAATAGATTCCAATGAGTACTATCTTAAATTATGTGGTTCGGGCGGTGGCGGTTATATTCTTGGATTTACAGAAGATATAGATAAGGCAAGAACTGCATTAAAGGACTACAAGTTAGAAGTGGTTTACAACTTCTAAACAATCAAAAATGCTTAGTAGAAAAAACAAACTCCTGCTTTTAAAGGTATTGAGTCTGTTTTCCGTGGTTCGCGGTTACAATATTTTGATGATTGTACTGGCGCAATATCTAGCATCCATATATATTCTGGCTCCTGGTTTATCCTTAAGCGCCGTTGTTTTTGATATTAATCTTTTTGTAATCGTTCTAGCTTCTGCTATGGTTATAGCCGCAGGCTATATCATCAACAACTTTTATGATGCTGAAAAGGACCTTATCAACAAACCCAGGAAAAGCATGCTAGACCGTTTGGTGAGTCAACGATTTAAATTAACTACATATTTTGTCCTTAACTTTTTAGCGGTTTTTGCCGCTAGTTATGTTTCCTTTAGAGCCGTTCTCTTCTTTTCTGCTTATATTTTTGGAATATGGTTCTATTCCCATAAACTAAAACGTATTCCCTTTATAGGTAATTTTGTTTCGGCCACTTTAGCGATCACTCCATTTTTTGCCGTATTCGTTTATTATAAGAATTTTGAAACGGTCATATTTGTTCATGCTATATTTTTGTTTTTATTGATTCTAGCCAGAGAGATTATAAAGGATTTGGAAAACATTCCCGGTGATATGGCACAGAACTATAAAACCATTCCAATACTATATGGACCTTTGTTTTCCAAAATATGTATTGCTATTTTAATCTTACTTACCCTTATCCCTTCGTTACTGTTAATCTTAAAGTTTGATGTAGGTCTTATGCATTACTACTTCACCGCTGGTATTCTTTTGTTGCTCTTGGTTTTATTTTTGTTGTTAAGATCAAGTACTAAAAAGCATTATGT
>JBARUM010000143.1:0-8675 GCA_049645725.1 Maribacter sp. | reverse complement strand
ACCTTGCTCCATCCAAACAGCATTGACGATATTGAACGATGGCGTAATACTGACGTTGAACCCACCGTATGCATATAAAATCGTGGGGTTTTTACCGTTCATTGCAATACCTTTTTTGTGGGTAATGATCAGGGGTACTTTTGTACCATCTTTTGATGTATAAAACACTTGGTTAGACTCGTAATCCTCAGGATTAAAATCTATTTCTGGCTTCCAATAGGATGTATATTCCCCTGTCTCTACGTTGTATTTGAAAGATGAACCAGGCGTTACGTAATTGGTAAAGTAAAAATAGAATTCCTTGTCCTCTTTTTTTCCACCAAAACCAGAAGCACTTCCTAGACCTGGAAGTTCAACTTCGCGCACCAAATTACCATCGTAATCATACTGCAGAACTTTTGAAATGGCGTCGACCATATATTCTGCAAAAAAATAGCCTCCTCCAGTATTAGGGGTAAGCACGTTTTCCGTTTCAGGGATGAAATCTTGCCAGTTCTCCACCTCTGGGTTTTTCGCATCTACAGTAACGACCTTAGTGTTTGGCGCATCACGGTCTGTAACGATATAGAGTTTAGAACCCACATTTTCAATAACATAATTGGTATTTTCTTCATCGCTCACCATGGGAATAAGAAGACCGTTAGGATCTTCTAAATCTTGAACGAATAGTTTGTTGCCTGCAGTAGTATTTCTTGCAGAAATAAGAAGATATTTATTATCGTCCGTCACGCTGGCGCCGACATAACGGTGCTTTTCCAAAGGTTTGCCGCCGTAAACCAGCTTATCATCCTTTTGAGGTGTGCCCAATTCGTGATAATAGACTTTATGTTGATCGGTCTTTGCCGAAAGTTCACTTCCCTTTGGTTTGTCATAGCTAGAGTAGTAAAATCCATCGTTTCCTCTCCATGAAATTCCACTAAATTTTATGTCCACTAAGGTGTCTTCCACTATTTCATTAGTCTCAGTATCAATAACAATTGCCTTTCGCCAATCGCTCCCGCCCTCGGAGATAAGATAGGCGGCCAATGAACCATCCTTAGTAAAACTTAAATCCGCGAGAGAGGTAGTTCCGTCTTCGGAGAATTCGTTGGGATTTAGGAATACCTCGTCATCGCCTTCTCCTTTTTTCCGATATACAACAGACTGGTTCTGGAGGCCATCATTTTTATAGAAGTAAGTATACTCACCTTCTTTAAATGGGGCACTTATTTTCTCATGGTTCCATAATTTTTCAAGACGATTTTTAAGATTCTTTCTAAAGGGGATTTTTTCCAAATAACTAAAAGTAGTTTTGTTTTGGTCCTTTACCCAAGCTTCTGTTTCCGGGCTTCTGTCGTCTTCCAACCAACGATAAGGATCTTTTACTTTAGTCTCAAAATAGTTGTCAACAGTATCAACTTTTTTTGTGGTAGGATAATTCACGATGATTTGTTCTTTTTTGGTCTCGGTTTTACAAGCAGATAAAAAAGCAAATGCGAGTAAGCCAATAGTAATTTTTTTCATGTTTTCTGAGGAATTAGTCGAAATAAAAATACCACAAATTGTCCTCAAAGAACACTTAAAAATAAAGGTTAACTTTTTTTAACGAAAACGAATATTCACGATTCCTTATCTAAGCGGAAGGTAATATTGTGTTAAGTTTGGGCAAATACTTCTTGATGCCGAACATTTGTTTCAAATCCTAAAAGGAGGTCGGCATCTTCCGGATAGTACGTAGCTTTTTCAAAATCATCTCCCGCAAAATTTTTGATGACGTATAGGTTTTTACGGTAGGTGATTAGAGTAAAGTGAGCTTCATTGTCTTTTACTCGTTTTAGGAAGCTAAAACTTACAAAACCCTTGGTGTTTTGATAATCGGGGGTAGTCGTACTTTTATATAGTCCGTATACTGGCATATATCTTCTATTTTGGTTCTACCGTGCCAAATTCCTGCTATCACCTTTAAACTAAACTATGTGCCACTAAATACTCTGCAATCTGTACCGCGTTTGTAGCGGCACCTTTCCTAAGGTTATCCGAAACTATCCACATATTCAGGGTATTTCGTTGGGTTTCATCCCTACGAATACGACCAACAAAAACCTCATCCTTGTCATGGGCATAAATTGGCATAGGATAGGTATTGGTATCTGGATTATCTTGAACCGTTACACCATGAGTATCGTTAAGTATTTTGCGGATTTCGTTTAAATCAAAATCATTCAAAAATTCCACATTCACGGACTCTGAATGTCCTCCTGCGGTGGGAATACGAACGGCAGTTGCAGAAATAGAAAATGAGCGGTCATCCAATATCTTCTGAGGTTCACGAGCAAGCTTCATTTCTTCTTTTGTATATCCGTTTTCCATAAAGACATCGCAATGTGGTAGCGCATTTCTACTTATAGGATAGGGATATGCCATTTCACCTTGTATCCCGGCAATTTCATTTTCCAATTGCTTTACAGCCTTTACTCCAGTTCCTGATACTGATTGATAGGTTGATATTACTACCCTTCTCATTTTATATTTTTTATGAAGTGGTGCCAAGGCCATAACCAATTGAATGGTGGAACAATTGGGATTTGCAATAATTTTGTCGTTAGAGGTCAGTTCTTGCGCATTTATTTCAGGAACAATTAGTTTTTTAGTGGGATCCATACGCCATGCCGAGGAGTTATCAACAACGGTGGTACCGGCCTCTGCAAATTTAGGAGCCCACTCTAAAGAGGTGTCCCCACCTGCCGAAAAGATAGCAATATTTGGCTTTGCGGCAACGGCATCGGCCAATCCTATAATAACATGTTCTTTACCTTGGTAAGAAAGTGTTTTGCCCACAGATCGTTCAGAGGCGACCAATAACAATTCCGTAATCGGAAAATTACGTTCAGCTAGTACTTTTAGCATTACTTCGCCAACCATTCCTGTGGCGCCTACAACTGCTACTTTCATTTATTCTTATTTGAAGGGCAAAGGTAGGTCAACAGTATATAGCGCACAATACGAATTTTATAAAATATTAAAAATATAACAAAATGTTGTTTTTGAAACAATCCATATCAATCCGTATTGGGATATAATCATTGATCATATAGCTTTTACGTACACACCTAATATAATATAACTAATGAGGTTCCTGCTAGAGCAGAAATTAAAAAATAACCGCCGACCAGACTAGCGACGTCCAATCGGCGGTTTAAAGTTAAACTGCAGTGCAGCGGTATCTCCCAAACTTATTCAGGATATATTTATTTACTTTTTAAGTGCATCTCTAATTTCAGTAAGAAGCTCTTCAGCAGTTGGTCCTGCTGGCTCCGCTGGTCCTTCTTCAACAGGTGCTTTTGTTTTATTGTAGGCTTTTACAATCATAAACAGCACAAAACCTACAATTATTAAGTTAATAATGGCATTTACCCATTTACCGTACATAATGGCATTTTCAGGTTTGGTCACCGTTCCATCCGCGGCAACTACGGCCTCATCTAGGACAACTTTCATTTGGGCGAAGTCCAATCCTCCTGAGAAGTGACCAACGATCGGCATCATAATATCTGATACGAATCCGCTAACTACAAGGCCCATAGCACCTGCTAACAATACAGCAACGGCCAAATCAATGACATTTCCTGTCATTATGAAATTCTTAAATTCTTTTAACATGATTTAGTGTTTTTAATAATGGTTAATATTTAGTATGCGCAATGTATGAAAAAAATCGGATTCTTAACAAAATGTTAATTTATGAAGCATTAAACGGTTACCATTCTTTTCACTCGTTGAGATATGCCCGTTAATACTTCATAGGAAATGGTGTTCGCTGTTTGTGCAAATTTTTGAGCGGATAGCTCTGGACCAAATACCAGCACTTCATCACCTTCCTCGCATTGTATACCGGTAATATCAATCATCATCATATCCATACAAATATTCCCAATAATGGGGGCTTTCTTACCCTTAACGAGTACGTAAGTATTTCCTTTTCCATATTGTCTACCAATACCATCTGCATGGCCAATTGGCAGTGTGGCGGTGGCTTGATAATGCGATGAGGTATATGCCCTATTGTAACCTACACTTTCACCAGGTTCTAGTTTATGAATTTGAGAGATAATAGTCTTAAGTGTAGCAATAGGTTTAAGTTGTGCATCAATTTTAGCCTCATTTCCATAGCCATATAAGCCAATGCCACTTCGCACCATGTCTAGTTGTGATTCTGGATAGTTGATAATCCCGGAGGTATTCAGTAAATGTTTAAAAGGTGTAAAACCTAATTTTCCATCCAGTTTAGTGATGATTTTTTGGAAGGCGGCTATCTGACTTCTTGTGAATTTATCTTCGTTTAAATCCTCTGAAGCTGCTAAGTGAGAGAAAACAGAGCTGATTTTAATTTCTTTTCTACTCCTCGTTTGGTCAACTATAAAGTTGATATCGTTCTCCAAAAAACCCAATCGGTTCAGCCCTGTGTTGAACTTAATATGTATTGGATAATCTTGCTGTCCATGCTTTTTTGCGGTATCTAGAAACTGCTTTAGGATTTTAGGCGAATATATGCTCGGCTCCAAACATCTTTCAATTAAGGTGTCAAAATTGATAGGTTGGGGATGCAGCACTAAGATAGGCTTGGTAATTCCGGCATTTCGTAAAACAACGCCTTCGTCTACATACGCTACGGCAAAGTAATCCACTCCCAGACTTTCCATTTTCTGTGCAATTATCTCCGCATCGGATCCATAGGCAAAAGCTTTTACTACTGCTAGAAACTTGGTTTTGGGCTTAAGCTTGGAACGGAGGTAATGATAGTTATGTTCTAAAGCTCTTAAATCGATTTCAAGAATCGTTTCCTTTGCTCTAGCCATTGATGTCTTTTTTATTGGATTTTATCTCTTCCGACGATACATCCATCCGCTTTACTTTTTCTTTTAGCATGGCTTTGTAGAAAGCACCACGACTTAAAGGCTCATATTCATTAGTTTCCCCTAACATTACTAATTTGTTATTGTCCGATTTTCGAAAACTGTAATTTGCTAAATTCCCGGTCCGCGTGCATATAGCATGTACTTTCGTCACATACTCAGCCGTAGCCATAAGTGCCGGCATGGGCCCAAAAGGATTTCCCTTGAAATCCATATCCAGTCCGGCAACAATTACGCGAACTCCTTTATTGGCTAAATCATTGCAGACCGTTACAATTTCATCATCAAAAAATTGGGCTTCATCTATCCCAATAACATCACAGGTATCTGCAAGTATGCGAATATTTGCTGCGGCAGGTACGGGCGTAGATCTTATTTCATTAGAATCATGGGACACAACCATATCATCATCATATCGTGTATCAACCATAGGTTTAAATATTTCTACTTTGAGTTTTGCGAATTGGGCACGTTTTAACCTACGTATCAACTCCTCCGTCTTACCAGAAAACATGGATCCGGCTATCACTTCTATCCAGCCGAATTGTTCCTTATGGTTAACGGTATTTTCAAGAAACATTTTGTAATTTTAGACGAAAATAAGTGGTTTTTCCGTTGTAGTTTATAGAATGCTAAAGTTATTAAAAAAAGGTACTGTAATAGGAAGGAATAGACTATTTTGTATATAGTCAAAGGAGTAGTGAATAATCCAAAGGTTAATCTTTGTTCTAAATGAGAGAATTATGCCTGCCAAAACACAGACGAGTCCGAGCTTAAATGATAATATATTGTAGTCGATGAAAAGAAAATTGAAAGCTGAATTAGTAAAAATGTCCACGGACATTATTACTTCAAGAAATATAAATGAGATTGCGGAGTTGTACGAGGCGGCCAAAGGCCTGTATGAAAAAATTGCGGTACTCAAATTTATAGAGGAAGAATTGAATGATATTCAGGTAGACGTTTCCAAGAACGTAATTGCTGAAAAGTTCGAGAAAATGGCGAATGCCGTAATGGCTGCTAATACATCGGTTCCCGAAAGCAACCCTCATGAAGAAGATATTATGATTCCTGGAATGGACACAATCAAGGATATGGTTTCGGAAATGCCAAATTCGGATAATTTGGAGGAGGTACTCACGGAATTTATGGGTAAGCCAGATTTAATAAGGAAAGACAAAGAAATTTTTATGCCTACCGACGGAAACAACGCCTCCGAGGTAGAGTCTCCTAAATCTTTAAATGATCGCTTAGGGAACAAGGATTTAAAGGTGGACCTTAATAATCGTTTGGCATTTGTAAAGCACTTGTTCAATGATAGCACCGAGGATTATAATCGAGTATTATCACAATTGAATACCATTGATACAGAGGAACGGTCCATAGCTTTTATAAAGAATATGGTAAAACCAGATTATAATAATTGGACGGGGAAAGAGGAATATGAACTACGTTTTATGGAGTTGATAGAACGTAGATTCGCTTAGAATAAGATAAAATTCATATAAAAAACCCAACAGATCTGTTGGGTTTTTTATTTTTCGCCACTAGATAAGTATGGGTATCTCTCTAAAAGCTAAAAACATCATCTAATGAAAATCAAAAAAATTGTTTATTACTGTGCCACTGGAATCTTAACGGCGATTATGTGCTTTTCCGTTTTCAACTATTTATTTAATTACGAGATGATTGCCGGGTTTTTTGAAAGTATGGGGTATCCTACCTACCTTATCTATCCTTTGGCCATCGCGAAAATCCTTGGGTTGGTCGCTATTTGGGGCAATTTTTCAAAATGGCTAAAGGAATGGGCTTACGCCGGATTTTTTTATGACGTGGTCTTGGCTTTTTTTGCCCATCACATGGTAAAAGATGGTCAGCATCTATTTGCGGTTATTCCCCTTTTCGCAGTTTTGATATCGTATTTTACGGGAAAGCAAGTAAGACCTTAACTTTGTCCTATGGGAAAATTATATTTGGTGCCGACGCCAATAGGTAATCTGGAGGATATGACCCTTAGGGCCATTCGTATTCTAAAGGAGGTAGATTTAATATTGGCAGAAGATACTCGTACCAGTGGAAAATTACTGCAACACTTTGAGATAGGGACACAAATGTATAGTCACCACATGCATAATGAGCATAGAAGTGTTGACGCGTTAATCGGCAAGCTTAAAAGTGGTACTACGATAGCATTAATTTCGGATGCTGGAACACCTGCAATTTCAGATCCTGGATTTTTGTTAACGCGTGCCTGTTTGGAAAATGATATAGCTGTGGAATGTTTACCAGGGGCAACAGCCTTTGTGCCTGCTTTGGTGAACAGCGGCCTGCCAAATGATAAGTTCGTTTTTGAAGGTTTTCTACCGGTTAAAAAGGGAAGACAAACCAGATTGAAGCTATTGGCAGAAGAAACCAGAACCATTATTTTCTATGAATCGCCTCATAAATTATTAAAAACCTTGTCCAATTTTGTGGAGTACTTTGGAGCCGATAGACCCATCTCTGTCTCAAGGGAGCTTACAAAATTATACGAGGAAACAGTTAGGGGAACAGCTGAGGAGGTATTAAAGCACTACACGGAAAAACCTCCCAAAGGTGAAATTGTTATTATTGTCGGCGGCAAGAAATAGTTTCTTACATTGAGCCTATGTTAGCACCTTGGATTATCTCCTCTTTTACAGTGATTTCAGTTTATTATTTAGATCGATGGGAAAACAAACATATTAAATCATTGTTTGACTGGGTACCCGCGATTCTTTTGGCGTACATAATCCCGGCTATTATTTCCTATATTTTGGATACGGACTATTCGCAAGCCAATATTCATGATTTTAGCAGGGATTACTTTATTCCCTTGGCCATTATTGCGGTCATGAGTAGCTTATCTTTAGGTCAGCTTAAGTCTATTGGCTTTAAACCAATTTTGGTTTTTGCTTCTGGATCCCTGTTCATTGCCGTATTTCCTGTACTTTTAATGCTATTTTTTTCTGATGCCGAGCTTATTTCAAAAACGATGTTGGCAGAAAGCTATTGGATGGGAATTCCGCCAATTGTTGGAAGTTGGATTGGCGGTAGTACCAGTCAACTGGTTTTAAAAGAACTTGTGGAATGCCCTGAAAACATATTTCTTACGGTATTGGTAATGGATAATATTTTAGTCAATATATGGACCATTCTGATGTTTCAAAGCATCAAAAAAAGCGGCAAACTAAATACTTGGTTTAAAGTGACGGATGTTGCCATTCCTGAGGACATTAGAATAGAGACAAGAACTAAGTTAAATCCGTGGTTAAGCGCTTTCACACTTCTTGGGCTTGTAGTATTCTCCAATATTTTATTAGATAGCTTTGTAGTCAAAGTGGTACTACTCTCGTTCGTGGGGCTTGCGCTCAGTAATTTTATTCCCCAATGGAACTTTAAGTTCGCTCTAAAAGCGGGCAGTATTCTAATCATTGTAGTGATGGCCATTTTGGGATTAAAACTACAGATTGCCACTTTGGGCTTTAATGTCCCATTTCTTGGCTTTTTAGTGGTTTGGCTCATAGGGCATTTTGCTTTTATGTTGCTTATGGCTAAATTATTGAATGTAAATATGGCCTGGGTACCTATTGCCAGTATGGCCAATGTGGGCGGTATTGCTACAGCTCCCGCAGTTACCGCTGCTTATAATATCAAATGGATGCCACATGCCATTGTGCTAGCAATTTTAAGTATGGCTACGGGTACGTTTTGGGGGATGTTGACGATTTGGCTATTAAAGAATTTCGTGGTTTCCTGATTAAG
>JBARUM010000142.1:0-4767 GCA_049645725.1 Maribacter sp. | reverse complement strand
AAGAGGCGGTTGAATTATTGATTAATGACCCTGAAACCAAATGTGTAGTAATGATAGGAGAAATAGGTGGCCAATTGGAGGCTGATGCTGCCAAATGGTATAAGGCTAGTGGAAGCAAAAAGCCAGTTGTTGGTTTTATAGCTGGTGAAACAGCTCCTGCCGGACGTACCATGGGGCATGCTGGAGCAATTGTAGGAGGAAGTGACGATACAGCACAGGCAAAAAAGAAAATAATGCGCGAACATGGTATTCACGTGGTAGACTCTCCCGCGGAGATAGGTATTAAGGTTAAGGAAGTAATGGGTTAATCACCCGTTAAATATATTATAAATCCCGTTTTCGACGGGATTTTTTTTCACCTATATATTAAACAAAACCTATATTTGACAAACCCGAATAAATAAAGTCGTTATGAAACTCTTAGAAGGAAAAAATGTTATCATTACTGGTGCCAGTCGCGGAATCGGAATGGGTATTGCAAAGGTGTTTGCCGAGCATGGAGCCAATATTGCTTTTACCTATAGTTCTAGTGAAGCCCCTGCCCTGGAACTGGAGAAAGAGCTTAATTCTAAGGGTATTAAGGCAAAAGCTTATAAAAGTAACGCGGCAAGTTTTGAGGAGGCAGAAACACTGGTAAAAAGTGTTTTGGAAGATTTTGACGGGAGAATAGATGTTTTAATCAATAATGCGGGAATTACAAAGGATAATCTTTTAATGCGCATGTCGGAAGCTGATTTTGATACTGTTATTGAAATAAACCTAAAATCGGTCTTTAACATGACAAAAGCAGTGCAGAGAACACTGCTAAAGCAAAGACAAGGTTCCATCATAAACATGAGTAGTGTAGTAGGGGTAAAAGGTAATGCCGGGCAAACCAACTATGCAGCTTCAAAGGCCGGTATGATAGGTTTTACGAAATCTGTAGCATTAGAACTGGGTTCTAGGAATATACGTTGCAATGCAATCGCGCCGGGTTTTATAGAGACGGAAATGACAGGCAAATTAGATGAAAAAATGGTTCAAACCTGGAGAGATGGTATTCCATTAAAACGGGGTGGTTCTACAGAGGATATTGCAAATGCTTGTTTGTTTTTCGCCTCAGATTTATCCGCATATGTAACCGGACAGGTCCTAAATGTAGACGGAGGAATGCTGACTTAAGACTTCACCGAGTACACCACGGATAACCGAAAATTAGAACCAAACTCGGTTGGCTAAAATCATTCAATCGCATAAATATGCAAACAATAACGGTACTATTTATAATTTTGGCTGCAATATTGGCCTTGATAATAGTACTTCTCCAGTACTTTTTTAAAACTAAACGAAAGGGAAATCTTATTAGGTTTTTGTCCTTCTTGCGATTTTCAGGTGTTTTTGGTCTCTTATTATTACTTATAAACCCTAAACTCACCAAAACTACTTATACGCTAGAAAAGGCTAACTTGGCTTTACTTGTAGATAACTCCTCATCGGTTAGAGAAAGTGGAGAGGACATTCTAAATATGGTGGAGATTATTAAAAACTCACCTGAACTTTCAAATCGGTTTAAAATTGACACTTATAGTTTTGGCTCTGAACTTAAAGCTCTTGATACCATTTCGTTCGATGAAAAGAAAACTGACATAACAAAATCATTAGACCTTTTAAAATCAACTTACTTAGGTCGCAAAACAGCTGTAGTTCTGTTGTCAGATGGAAATCAGACTATTGGACAAGATTATGTTTCAGCAGGTAAAAAAGATGGCCCCTCAGTTTACACGATGACCGTAGGGGATACGACAAAGTATGAGGATTTGAGCGTAGGACCAATCAATACGAATACCTATGCATTTTTGAATAATAAATATCCCTTGGAAACCTATGTTGCGTATCAGGGAAAAGGAAATATTTCTTCGGTCGTTACAATAACCGTAAACGGGAATTCTGTTTTTAGAGAATCAGTAACCCTTTCAAAAACGCAGAATATACAAAGTATAAACACATTAATAAATGCCGATGCTATTGGGGTAAAAACAATAAATGTAGCCGTAAAGCCATTAACAACAGAACGTAATAAGGTCAATAATAGTAGAGAAACTTCGGTGGAAATCATTGATGAAAAAACTAATATAGCTCTAGTTTCAGAAATCTTACATCCAGATTTAGGAGCGTTAAAAAAAGCCATAGAGAGCAATGAACAACGGGTAGTTAATATTCTCGAACCAGATATAACCACTAGTTCTCTGGATGAAGTGGACGTGTTTCTCCTATATCAACCAAGCACATCCTTCAAAAATGTAATTGAATTTATAGAACAGAAAAAATCTAATGTTTTAATCATTACCGGGTTAAACACAGATTTTAATTATTTAAATGTAGTGCAGGTAGATTTTGAAATAGAGAGCGGTTATCCGGAGCAGGAAGTCTTTGGAAATCTGAACAAAGGTTTTTCAAAATTTGATATAACCGATTTTAATTTGAACAATTTTCCTCCATTACAAAGTGACGCTGGTCCTGTACAATTCAACACATCAAATGAGGCCATGTTAAATATGGAGATAAAAGGCTTGGATTTGAATACACCCTTGCTAACACTTTGGGAGGACAATTCTAGGAAAAAAGGACTTTTGCTTGGAGAGGGGTTATGGAAATGGCGGATTCAAAGTTTTAGGAATAGCGGTGATTTTTCCAATTTTGATGAGTTGGTGGGCAAAATAATGCGTTACCTGTCTACAACCAAAGGAAAAGATAGATTAAACGTGGATTACAGTAATAGCTATGAGGGTAGCGAAGCAGCATCTATTTCAGCCACTTATTTTGATGAAGCCTATATTTTTGATTCCAATGCCGTTATTGAAATCGCTATCACAAATGAAGAGACCAAAAAAACCCAGGACATGCCTATGGTTTTAAAGAATGGCTACTTTGAAGTAGATTTAACCAATTTATTGCCTGGTGAGTATACCTTTGAAGTTGTAGTAAAAAATGAGAATTATTCAAAAACCGGAAGTTTTGTAATCTCAAATTTTGATGTGGAAAAACAATTTGTTTCTAGTAATTACAGAAAAATGTCCCAGCTAGCTGTAAACACCAATGCAACCCACTATTTCTCTAATGAATTGGATAGCCTTCTTGAAGAACTAACTTCGGAAAATGCTTTTTTACCTACCCAGAAGAGCACTGAAAATGTCGTATCTTTGATAGATTTTAGAATACTCTTGGCGGTTATAGCATTTGCATTTGCTACAGAGTGGTTTTTAAGGAAATATAACGGATTAATTTAAAAAAAACATAATGGACAAATTACCAAAGATTGCTTTACCAGCTATTTTCATTTTAATAGTTGTAGTAATATTAATTTCTAAGTCGGCAGTCACCATAGGATCAGGTGAGGCTGGAGTATTGTATAAAACTTTTGGCGGTGGTGTCGTAACAGATGAAGCACCTATGGGAGAGGGGTTCCATATTGTAGCACCTTGGAATAGAGTTTATATATACGAAGTAAGACAACAAGAAGTATTTGAAAAAATGCAAGTTTTATCTTCAAACGGACTAGAAATTAAATTGGATGCCTCAGCATGGTTCGAACCAAAACGCGAGTTCTTGGGAAAATTACATCAAGAAAAAGGAGAGGCATATGTACAACGTGTCTTATTACCAACCATTCGTTCAGCTGCAAGAAGCGTAGTAGGTAGGTATACTCCTGAACAACTTTACTCTAGCAAACGGGATGCGATACAAGCTGAAATTTTTGAAGAAACCAAGAAAATCGTTGATGGCCAATACATTCAGTTGAATGAAATTTTAGTTCGTGATGTTACTTTACCCGGGACAATAAAAGAGGCGATAGAACGTAAACTGAGACAGGAACAAGAATCTTTGGAATATGAATTTCGCTTGGTAACCGCTCAAAAAGAGGCCGAAAAAGTAACAATTGAAGCGCAAGGTAAGGCAGACGCCAACCGTATTTTAAGTGCTTCATTAACTGACAAAATTCTCCAGGACAAAGGAATAGATGCCACATTAGAACTATCTAAATCTCCGAACGCGAAGGTTGTTATCGTTGGCAGCGGTGATTCAGGGCTTCCGCTAATTTTAGGAAATAACTAAATTAAAGATTTTGTTATTTTTCAAAAATATTCTTTCGTAGCATAGAATTAAATTTTACTTTTACACTAAAATGATAAGTAGAACTACACATCATCATCATTCAAGTACACACGCTTAGGCGAGGTAGGAATGTATTGTAGTAGTACAACATATTTAAAACCCGTTTGAGCAATCAAACGGGTTTTATTTTTTGCTTCTGCTACGATTAGCACCTATGATGTTGGCTCAGATCAGCGCTACCGAAGCGACGTTTAATTAAAAAATCACAATGAAGAAAATTAGAATTGCCATTCAGAAATCAGGTCGCCTAAATGAAGACTCCCTACAAATTTTAAAAGATTGTGGTATCTCTATTGACAACGGTAAAGACCAATTAAAGGCTTCTTCGCGAAATTTTCCAATGGAAGTGTTTTATCTAAGAAATGGCGATATTCCCCAGTATTTGAGAGATGGCGTAGTAGATATTGCCATCATTGGAGAGAATGTACTTATTGAAAAAGGGCAAGATATTGCAATAGCGGAAAAGCTAGGGTTTTCAAAGTGCAAAGTTTCCTTAGCGGTGCCTAAGTCTTTTAAATATGGATCGGTTAAGGATTTGCAGGGGAAACGCATAGCAACATCCTATCCAAGCACGGTAAGGAATTATTTAAAGGAGAAAGGAGTAATAGCCGATTT